>NZ_JAMJFW010000157.1:0-219 GCF_023544405.1 Enterobacter cloacae complex sp. OE43NF | reverse complement strand
TACGGCGTTTCACTTCTGAGTTCGGCATGGGGTCAGGTGGGACCACCGCGCTACAGCCGCCAGGCAAATTCTTGTGCTCTGTCCTGTGTCTTTTGGGCTGATACTGCGTTGGCTGCTCTCGTAAAGTCAGTCACATACCTCAGTATGCTCTTTCCTTTCCTTCGCTTGCCGCCTTGTCTCAGCGCAAAATACTTCGGACTCTGAATCAAAGCTGAAAAT
>NZ_JAMJFW010000156.1:0-244 GCF_023544405.1 Enterobacter cloacae complex sp. OE43NF | reverse complement strand
GGAAGGTGCGAACAAGTTCCTGATATGAGATCATCATATTCATCCGGAGCGCATCCCAGAGGGACATCATGAGCCATCAACTCACCTTCGCCGATAGTGAATTCAGCACTAAGCGCCGTCAGACCCGAAAAGAGATTTTCCTCTCCCGCTAGACTGGGTAATGGTGCCAACTTACTGATTTAGTGTATGATGGTGTTTTTGAGGTGCTCCAGTGGCTTCTGTTTCTATCAGCTGTCCCTCCTGT
>NZ_JAMJFW010000155.1:0-283 GCF_023544405.1 Enterobacter cloacae complex sp. OE43NF | reverse complement strand
TAAGGCGGAAGCGGGCAGCACCGTGAAGATCTACGATCAGAACGGCCTGCTGGGCGAAGTGACGGCGAAAGCCGACGGCACCTGGAGCTTCTCGCCGGTGGCGAAACTGCCGGAAGGCGAGCACCGCTTCCACGTGACGGCCACCGACAAGGCGGGCAACACCAGTTCTGCGTCAGACGACTTTGTCCTGACCCTGGACTACACCGCCCCGGATGCGAGCAAGCTGGCGATCACCGAAGTCTATGACGACGTGAACACCGCAGGCGTGATTGCCTCCGGCGAA
>NZ_JAMJFW010000154.1:0-339 GCF_023544405.1 Enterobacter cloacae complex sp. OE43NF | reverse complement strand
CTTCGCAGTGCACCTTTTCAGGTTCACTCTGAAGTTTTCTAGTGTTCGCAGTAAAAGATGGTGGAGCTATGCGGGATCGAACCGCAGACCTCCTGCGTGCAAAGCAGGCGCTCTCCCAGCTGAGCTATAGCCCCATCGTTTTGCAAACCTCTGTACCGGTAATTTTTCCTGAGACAAGGCGTGGTAACGCGACGCATACATCAGTATGTGAGCGTTGCCGCAACGCAGTATCAGGGAAAATTTGGTAGGCCTGAGTGGACTTGAACCACCGACCTCACCCTTATCAGGGGTGCGCTCTAACCACCTGAGCTACAAGCCTGTAGAGGTTTTTACTGCTGT
>NZ_JAMJFW010000153.1:0-395 GCF_023544405.1 Enterobacter cloacae complex sp. OE43NF | reverse complement strand
AAAAACCCGGCGACAGGCCGGGAAGATGATGGTAAGGCAATGTCGGCTCTCTGGCCGAAGGGTCCCAGGTAGTGGGTTTGGTTTGTGGTGGCCGGTGCTGAACTCCGGCGTGCGTGGGGGCTATCGGTTTATTACTCCACGCTACACTAGGACGCCATGAGGTTTCCCTCGCCCCGCTCCATCGCGCATCAGCCTGCGCATTCACCACAACGGACAGAGCACCGAGCACTTCGCGCCAACTCCATGCTGCTGCGTGGGTTGGGTTATGAGCCCTTCACGCCAATGCTCTTTCCTGTTGTGCACTCCGTTTCGTGGAGCGGACGGCATAACGTATTCGCGAATTCAGTTATGCACCTGATGCAAGATAAAGCCGCCGCGATGACGACTTGTTTTGC
>NZ_JAMJFW010000152.1:0-438 GCF_023544405.1 Enterobacter cloacae complex sp. OE43NF | reverse complement strand
CGTTATCGCTTATGGTTAAAAATTACTGGGGAACCCTCCGCCCAAAGGGAGAGGGAGGATAAAAGATCAACTCACCAGCGCCTGCCCGTCTTTGCGGCTCTCCGTCGCGGCCACGTAGTGCCCTTCCGGCATCCGGTAAATCACCTGCGCACCGCCAAAGTTATACTCCTGGAGCGGATCTTCCACGACGATGTGGTGGCCACGTTCACGCAGGGCAGCAATGGTGTTGCGATCGAACGTCGATTCGACGATCACCTCCCGGCCCTGCACCACGCGCCAGCGCGGGGCGTCGATTGCCGCCTGCGGGTTTTGCCCGTGCAGCATGATGCGCAGCGCCATCTGCATATGCCCTTGCGCCTGCATTGGCCCCCCCATCACACCAAAAGACATCAGCGGCTGGCCGTTGCCGTCCATCGCAAAACCCGGAATGATGGTGTG
>NZ_JAMJFW010000151.1:0-478 GCF_023544405.1 Enterobacter cloacae complex sp. OE43NF | reverse complement strand
TAACCGTGACCTTTAGCGAATTGATTTGCGTAGCAGACGCCTGGGTAAAATCAGCAAGTGTCTTCGACAAGTCAGTGACATTCGCCGTGTTCCCACCGGTGCTGGAATCCAAAACGCGCAATGACTCAGCGACAGCTTTACTGGCGTCGGCCATCACATTGTCTACTCGATCGATACTGGCTTTGTTATCTCCATACTGGACGCTCAGGAGGTTGCGCTGGTTAACCTGCGCGATCGTACTGGTGATCAGCGCGATAGCATTGTTCTGAATACCGCCGCTGGCCTTATCAGTTTGTGCACCCAGCTCTTCCAGGCGTGATGCCATTGAGGAATCGAGGTCCGTGACAACCTGGCTAAGGTCAGTGATTGATGCTGTATTCTGAGCACCTACAGCAGCTGCTGAATCAGCTTTGTCAGATGCGGCCTGAGTGGCAGCCGTCAATTGACTTACCGCAGAAGCGCGAGCTTCAGTTTCCGT
>NZ_JAMJFW010000150.1:0-651 GCF_023544405.1 Enterobacter cloacae complex sp. OE43NF | reverse complement strand
ACGGCAACTTATTCATCCGTTATTTGCATATTCTCCATGCAACATACGGCGATTAATTATTAGGGCTTCGCTGGCTTCTTTTTTTGATTTGAATCTTCCGGAAAAAGCTATTTTGCTGCCTTTCCATATAGTCGCGACCCACTCATTTCTTTTCTCATCACGGAATATTCCTTTTATCCCGCTGCGATTGTTCTTATTTAACTTCCTGTTGAACTGGTTTTGAGAGGCATTGACACTGCGGAGGTTATTAATTTTGTTATTTTTTCTATTCGTATCTACGTGATCAATAAATTCAGGCATACATCCATTGAACAATGCATAGACGACGCGATGAGCAAGATAGTCCTTGCCCTTAAGGCGCAACCTCCAATACCCCTTGCAATCAACATTTCCCGCGACACTCCCAGCCATAATTCGGCTCATTGGGGATTTTTTCCAGCGAAGAAAGGATGGGCTGCTTTCGTCGTATTCTAGATATTCAATAAATAGAGCGATTAATGATTCAGTATTCATTTGCGTCTTCCTGCAGGAACGAGCCTCGTTGCCCAGAAACGTCGCCCACAGAGAAGCCGCCGCTTATAACGACGAATCTCCGAAGCTCGTTTCTGCAGGGCTCTGTGTTTTCTTTGGTGCTGGGCATGGCACGTGAAT
>NZ_JAMJFW010000015.1:0-97591 GCF_023544405.1 Enterobacter cloacae complex sp. OE43NF | reverse complement strand
TGACATTAAAAGAAATTGCGCTCCCTCAAATAAGGAAGCGCAACCGTTCAGCCAATACCCGCCGTTTGTAACAACACCAGGCTTAATCCCATTACAGACATTCCGCACAACACCCCATAACTCGGATTGTTGTTAGGATCGATCTCTTTCGCCAGCGGCATCAGTTCATCAACCGACAGCGCCACCATAATCCCCGCAACTGCGGCCATAATGGCGGCCATCACCACCGGTGAAACCAGGCTTCCCAGTATCAGCCACGCCAGTACGCCCCCGAGAATTTCCGCCATGCCCGATATCCCGGCCCAGAACACGGCGGTGCGTTTTGACCCCGTGGCGGCATAAACCGGCCCGGCAACGGCCAGCCCTTCAGGAATATTGTGTAAGGCCACCGCCAGGGCGATACCCAGACCCATCTCCAGATTGCTGCTGGCGGTGACATAGGTCGCGACACCCTCCGGGAAGTTGTGCAGGCTGATGCCGAGCGTCAGGAGGATGGCAGTACGTTTAATCTTTTGCGGCACCGGCGCGACGCTTTTTTGCATCAAATCCTGCGGATGTGCATGGGGCAGCATGCGGTCGAGGGCAAAATAGCCCAGCAGACCAAAAACAAACATGCCATAACCCAGTACCGGAGACATGCCTTCTGTGCCCAGTGCGGCAGGCAGCATCTCCATCAGGGAGATGAGCAGCATAATGCCGGCAGCAAATCCCAGTGAAAAGGCCAGCACGCGGTTAGACGGCTTTTGACCAAGCACACCGAGGATCGCACCGATAAAGGTGGCGGCACCCGCCAGGATGGTCAGGATCAAGGGGACGGACATGCAATGCTCCTTGTGATAATGATTCTCATTAATACTAATAATTCACGTTGGCCAAAGCGAGAGGGCAACCTCTGTTTTACATATTCCTTACATTCAAATTTCCTGATGATGATCTTCACGCTTATCTGCGTTCATCTTTGTCGTGTTAAGCGTAATGTAGCACCATCAAATTGACACCTTCTGTAAGGATATCACCATGACTTCTTCACGTATGCCAGCACTGTTTTTAGGCCACGGTAGCCCAATGAACGTTCTGGAAGACAACGTCTACACCCGCACATGGCGTCACCTGGGCGAGACGTTGCCGCGTCCGAAGGCGATTGTGGTGGTGTCTGCACATTGGTTCACCCGTGGCACTGGCGTAACTGCCATGGAGGCGCCAAAAACAATCCATGATTTTGGCGGTTTCCCGCAGGCGTTGTACGACACGCATTATCCGGCCCCCGGCTCGCCCGAGCTGGCACAGAAGCTGGTGAATTTGCTGGCACCTGTCCCGGTCGCGCTGGATAAAGAGGCCTGGGGCTTTGACCACGGCTCATGGGGCGTGCTGATAAAAATGTACCCGGACGCTGACATCCCGATGGTGCAGTTGAGTATCGACAGCACTAAACCGGCAGCCTGGCACATGGAGATGGGCCGCAAGCTGGCTACGCTTCGTGATGAAGGCATTATGCTGGTGGCAAGCGGTAACGTGGTACACAACCTGCGCACGGCGCGCTGGCACGGTGAAAATACACCTTACCCATGGGCAACGTCCTTTAACGATTACGTCAAAGACAATCTGACCTGGCAAGGCCCGGTTGAGCAGCATCCGCTGGTGAACTATCTGGATCACGAAGGCGGTTCGCTCTCTAACCCAACGCCGGAACACTTCCTGCCGCTGCTGTACGTTCTTGGCGCGTGGGATGGTCAGGAACCGGTGACAATCCCGGTCGACGGTATTGAGATGGGGAGTTTGAGTATGCTGTCGGTGCAGGTGGGGTAATAAAAGCAAAGCGGCAACCTGCGGTTGCCGTTTTTAGTGTTTATACCCTCTCCCGTGGGAGAGGGCATCAGGCCGCACTCTACTCAACAAAAATATGCGGATAGAACCGTGACAGATCCTGCGTGATCAGCGCGCGATCTTCGCGGATGCCAATCCCGGCTGGCTGATCGTTGATGAGCCAGCTGCCAATCAGCGTATAGCTGTCGCCAAATTTCGGCAGCTGATAAAACGCCTGGACGATCATCCCTTCTTCGCCGTAAGGCCCTTCAACCGCTTCCAGCGTTTTACCGTTTTCGATAATGGAGACGTTTGCCCCCTCGCGGGAGAAGATAGGCTTCACGACATATTTTTCCATTTGCGGGTAATCATCTTCCGCAAAGTATGCCGGCAGCAGGTTCGGGTGGTTCGGGAACATTTCCCACAGCATCGGCAGCAGGGCTTTGTTGGAGATGATGCTCTTCCATGCCGGTTCCAGCCAGCGCACGCCAGCGTCTTCCAGCTTGGTGGAGAACATCTCACGCAGCATATATTCCCACGGGTAGAGTTTGAACAGGTTGCTGATCACCTGATCCTGCAGGTCAGTAAACTGACCTTTCTCGCCCAGACCGATATCCTCTATATAGAGAAACTCGGTGGCGACTTCCGCTTCGGCAGCACAATCCTGCAGATACTGAACGGTTCCACGATCTTCTTCCGTGTCACGGCAGCAGGCGAGATGCAGCAGGTTGAAACCGTGCTGTTCACGCAGCTCGGCGAAACGCTCAATCAACTTTTCCTGCAGGCTATTGAACTGGTCGCTCTCTTCCGGCAAGTTTCCGGCGTTCATCTGGTCTTCCAGCCAGATCCACTGGAAGAAGGCCGCTTCATACAAAGAGGTTGGTGTATCGGCGTTATTTTCCAGAAGCTTAGGTTCACCCACGCCATCCCACGCCAGATCAAGGCGAGAATAGAGCGAGGGCTGGCTGGTTTTCCACGACTGGCGCACAAAGCCCCAGGTGTGCTTCGGAATGCGGAATTTAGCCATCAGCTCGTCGCTGTCGATCACTTTCTCGACAACCTTCAGGCACATCTGATGGAGCTCTGCCGTCACCGCTTCCAGTTTTTCCACCTGGGCGAGCGTCAGTTTGTAATAAGCGTCTTCACACCAGTACGGCTCGCCATACATGGTGTGGAAGTTAAAACCGTATTCGGTCGCTTTTTCGCGCCAGTCCGGGCGCTCGGTGATACTGACTCGTTCCATGATCAGCCGCCCATTGAGCGAGTAGACGTGCCCGTCGCGCTGCGCTGCATGCTGGTCTGTTTCGCCACAGATTCACCGAACCCGCCGCGGGTGATGGTGCTGGTGGTAGCCGGTTTCGGAGCCATCGCCGTTTTCGGTACGGTCACGGTGCGGCCAGGCGTTGCTGCGCCATAGCCTTTGCCGCTGGCATCGGTGTATTGGCCGTAGGCCGGGCTGGCCGGGTTTTTCGAGCTAAACAGCGGCTGCTGCTGGTAACCCGCACCGCCGCCCATCAGGCGGCCCATCATATAGCCGGCCATCAGTGGCATCCAGAAGCTGCCGCTGGACTGAGCCTGCGCCTGATTTTCTGGCGCCGTTCCCGCCTGAGCCGGTGTCTGTTGACACTGGCCTTCACCGAACTCTGCCACGCAGTCTTCGCGTGTGGCATATTTCGGTGCGGTACGTTCCGCTTCTTTCAGGGCGTTGTTATAGGCGGTCTTACATTCTGCCGCGTTACCGGTTGCGGCTGAGCAGTCCTCTGCGTTTTGATACAGAGAGACCGTTTCATCGCTTTTCTCACAGCCTGCCAGCATAAAGACAGCGGTAACCGCCAGCGCAACAGGGGTGAGGTGACGCGCGTTCCAGCTTTTGCGGAACGAAGCGTGATTTATGGATTTTGTCCGTTTCATATTTGTCTTCCAGGACCCAGTGGTTATAACGCTCAGGATAGAGGATGAGTGGTTGAAAATGAAGCGAAGAGGGTCGGAATCAGGGGGATCTTTACGTTGGCTTACGTTCGGGTGTGATTCAGATGCTCCCTCTCCCTGTGGGAGAGGGCTGGGGTGAGGGCATCAGGCCGCAGTGGGCCTGATGACACTCTTAGTGACGGAACGGATTGCTGCCGGTGTTGGTACGCGCAGCGGCTGGCTGTGCAGCAGGGGCGTTGCTGTTAGCGTTGAAGTTATCAACCGCAGCAACCTGCTCCGGGTTCTCCGGTGCCACGCTGTCCGGCGAGGTTGAGACCGGTTTACCCAGCGCATTGTTCAGCGCCAGCAGATCCTGCTCGTTCAGCGTACCCAGCGCCTGCTTGATGTTCAGCTGGTTAATCAGGTACTGGTAACGTGCGCTGGAGAGCTGCTGTTTCGCGTTATACAGCGTGGTGGTCGCGTCCAGCACGTCAACAATGGTACGGGTACCGACGGAGTAACCGGCTTCCATTGCATCCAGGGAGCTTTGGGCAGACACAACGGCTTGTTTATACGCGTTGATGCTGCTGATCGAGGCGTTCACGTTGTTGAACGACGAACGCACGGTCTGCACCACGTTGCGGTGTGCGCTTTCCAGCTGCTCGCTTGCGCCAACGAAGTTGTACTGCGCCTGTTTCACCTGAGAATTCACCAAACCGCCCTGATACAGCGGCAGTGAGAAGCTCAGGCCGACTTTGTTCTGGCCCTGGTTGCTGTCGTCATACTGGGCGGTGTTGGTTTTAGAACCGCTGTAGCTGGTATCAGACACGCCGGTGGAGGCGCTCAGGCTCAGGGTTGGCAGGTGGCCATCCTGCGCCTGACGAATCTGCTCGCGGGCCAGGTCCTGGCTCAGACGCGCCTGCAGTAAGGTCAGGTTGCGGTTTTCCGCTTCTTTCAGCAGGGCATTCACCGCCTGCGGCTTATCGGTCTTGAAGTTATCTACGTTCAGGGAAGCCAGTTCTGGATAGTAATTACCGGTGACCTGACGCAGAGATTCCAGCGCGTTGTCGAGGTTGTTACGCGCGGTCACTTCGTTGGCCAGTACGCTGTCGTACTGTGAACGGGCGTTCTGCACGTCAGTGATGGCGACCAGGCCCACGTTGAAACGCTGGGTGGTTTGATCTAACTGACGGTAAATTGCCTGTTTCTGCGCTTCAGTATAGGAGAGCGAGTCAATCGCGCTCAGCACGTTGAAGTACGCAGTCGCCGTGTTCAGGATCAGCGTTTGCTGGTCGGTCTGATAGGTCACATCCTGGATACCCGCGCTCTTTTCCTGCAGGGTCAGTGCGCGCCATTTGGACATATCAAACAGCGTCTGTGTTAATTGCAGTGAGGCGCTGGTAGCATTGGAGTTAACGCCGTTAGCGTCGCGGAAACCGTTGCTGTAGGTATAATCTGCACCTAAACCTAACTGCGGCAGCAGTGGGCTACGCGCTTCGTTAATCTTTTCAAACGCAGCATCACGATCGGCCGCTGATTTACGTAAATCAGGGTTGCCCAGACGTGCCTGCTGGTAGACCTGTAACAGGTTTTCCGCCTGGCTCATTGCACTGAAGCCCGTCAGGCTCAGGCCGATAAGGATGGGGAGCAATTTCTTCATTTGCATTCCTTGTTGTGAAGCAGTATTAGCGCTGATCTAATTAAAAATAATTGCCGATTCTAACAGAATCATCCACACCAAAAGGTTGGCGTAATGTGCCATGTGGCGTTAATTTGCACCAATCTACCATATAGCCTTGCAAACGGCAGCCAAACAGCCTTGAAATTCATAATTTCATCACCATTGCTACCAGGACTCGACTCATGCAAAAACCAGATAAGTTGCCCGTGACATTCGCCAAAAACGATGTAGAAATTATTGCACGAGAAACGCTTTATAGCGGTTTTTTTTCAATGGAACTTTACCGTTTCAGGCATCGCCTGTTTAACGGTGAGATGAGCGGCGAAATCAGGCGCGAAATTTTTGAGCGCGGGCATGCAGCAGTCTTGCTACCCTTTGACCCAGTGCGTGATGAAGTCGTACTGGTTGAGCAAATTCGCATTGCGGCGTATGACGTCAGTGAAAGCCCGTGGTTGCTGGAGATGGTCGCCGGCATGATCGAAGAGGGCGAGTCGGTTGAAGACGTTGCCCGCCGCGAGGCGCTGGAAGAGGCGGGGCTGATCGTTGGTCGCACAAAACCGGTGCTCAGCTATCTGGCCAGTCCGGGAGGCACCAGCGAGCGCTTGTCCATCATGGTGGGCGAAGTGGACGCCACGACCGCGGATGGGATCCACGGTCTGGCAGATGAAAACGAAGATATTCGGGTTCATGTGGTGAGTCGGGAGCAGGCTTACCAGTGGGTAGAAGAGGGGAAAATCGACAACGCAGCGTCTGTCATCGCCCTGCAATGGCTGCAACTGCATTATCAGACATTACGAAACGAGTGGAAAAAATGAAGCGTTATACACCTGACTTCCCAGAAATGATGCGCCTGTGCGAAACCAATTTCGCACAATTGCGCCGCCTGCTGCCGAGAAACGACGCACCCGGCGAAACGGTAAGCTATCAGGTGAGCAACGCGCAGTATCGATTAACGATAACAGAATCAACGCGCTACACTACGCTGGTGGAAATCGAACAAACGGCACCCAGCATTAGCTACTGGAGCCTGCCGTCAATGACGGTGCGGCTCTACCACGACGCGATGGTCGCTGAAGTGTGTTCAAGTCAGCAGATCTTTCGTTTTAAAGCGCGGTATGATTACCCGAATAAAAAGTTGCATCAACGCGACGAAAAGCATCAAATTAACCAGTTTTTAGCCGACTGGCTAAGATATTGTTTAGCACATGGAGCAATGGCGATTCCGGTTTGTTAGCGTCATAAACCTACCTAAGGACACCATTTGGAAAGCCTGTTGAACCTGACTGTTGCTGGTGGGGCACCAGTCAGGATATTACAAATCACCGATACTCACCTTTTTGCCGAAAAGCATGAAACGCTGCTGGGGGTGAACACCTGGGAGAGTTATCAGGCTGTACTTAGCGCTATTCACGCTGAAAATCGTGCCTGCGATCTGATCGTTGCAACGGGCGATCTGGCGCAGGATCAATCCTCCGCGGCCTACCAGCATTTTGCTGAAGGCATCGCGAGCTTTAGCGTGCCGTGCGTCTGGCTTCCGGGCAACCACGACTTTCAGCCTGCGATGTACAGCTCTCTTCAGGAGGCGGGGATCTCTCCGGCGAAGTGTGTGTTTGCCGGTGAGCAGTGGCAGATCCTGCTGCTCGACAGCCAGGTGTTTGGCGTCCCGCACGGTGAGTTAAGCGAGTTTCAGCTCGACTGGCTGGAGACCAAACTGGCCGCCGAACCGGCGCGACATACGCTGCTTTTGCTTCATCATCATCCGCTTCCGGCGGGCTGTAGCTGGCTCGATCAACACAGCCTGCGCAATTCTGCCGCCCTGGATAGCGTGCTGGTGAAATTCCCACGCGTGAAGAATCTGCTGTGCGGACACATTCATCAGGAACAGGATCTCGACTGGAATGGCCGCCGTCTGCTGGCGACGCCGTCGACCTGCGTTCAGTTTAAGCCGCACTGCGCGAACTTTACCCTGGATACCATCGCGCCGGGCTGGCGCTGGCTGGAACTGCATGCGGATGGTTCACTGACCACGGAAGTCTGCCGTCTGGCAGGCGCGCAATTCCGCCCCGATACCGCTTCAGAAGGCTATTGATGTCTACGCTCCTCTACCTGCATGGGTTCAACAGCTCGCCGCGATCTGCCAAAGCGACACAGTTACGCCAGTGGCTGAGCGAGCATCATCCGCACGTTGAGATGATTATCCCGCAGCTGCCGCCTTATCCGGCAGAGGCGGCGGAGATGCTGGAATCCATTGTTCTGGAACACGGCGGCGAATCTTTCGGCGTGGTGGGCTCCTCGCTGGGAGGGTATTACGCCACATGGCTCTCGCAATGCTTTATGCTGCCCGCCGTTGTGGTTAACCCGGCGGTTCGACCGTTTGAGCTGCTGCGGGACTTTCTTGGCGAAAACGAGAACCCCTACACCGGCCAACAATATGTGCTAGAGTCACGCCATATTTACGATCTCAAAGTTATGCAGGTCGACCCGCTTGAAGCACCGGACCTGATCTGGCTGCTGCAACAAACGGGTGATGAAGTGCTGGATTACCGCCAGGCAGTGGCGTATTACGCCTCCTGCCGCCAGACTATAGAAGAGGGCGGAAACCATGCTTTCACGGGCTTTGAAGATCATTTCACCCAGATTGTCGATTTTCTTGGACTGCACAGCCTCTGACAATCAATGCGAATTGCTAGTTTAAATCATGACGCAAACCTATAACGCTGATGCCATTGAGGTACTCACCGGGCTTGAGCCGGTTCGCCGCCGCCCGGGGATGTACACCGATACGACGCGCCCAAACCATCTGGGCCAGGAAGTTATTGATAACAGTGTCGACGAAGCGCTGGCAGGCCATGCCAAACGCGTCGACGTTATCCTGCATGCCGATCAGTCGCTGGAAGTTATCGACGACGGTCGCGGCATGCCGGTGGATATCCACCCGGAAGAGGGCGTACCGGCCGTTGAGCTGATCCTCTGCCGACTGCATGCGGGCGGTAAGTTCTCCAACAAGAACTACCAGTTCTCCGGTGGTTTGCACGGTGTGGGGATTTCCGTGGTTAACGCCCTGTCTAAGCGCGTGGAAGTGAACGTTCGCCGCGACGGCCAGGTGTATAACATCGCGTTTGAAAACGGCGAGAAAGTGCAGGATCTGCAGGTTGTCGGCACGTGCGGTAAACGCAACACCGGCACCAGCGTCCACTTCTGGCCTGACGAAAGCTTCTTCGACAGCCCACGTTTCTCCGTTTCTCGCCTGACGCACCTGCTGAAAGCCAAAGCGGTGCTGTGCCCTGGCGTGGAAATCACGTTTAAAGATAACGTCAACAATACCGAGCAGAGCTGGTGCTATGCCGACGGTCTGAACGACTATCTGTGCGAAGCAGTAAACGGCCTGCCGACGCTGCCGGAAAAACCGTTCGTCGGTAATTTCACCGGTGACACCGAAGCGGTGGACTGGGCGCTGCTGTGGCTGCCGGAAGGCGGTGAGCTGCTGACCGAAAGTTACGTCAACCTGATCCCAACTATGCTCGGCGGTACGCACGTTAACGGGCTGCGTCAGGGTCTGCTGGATGCGATGCGTGAATTCTGCGAATACCGCAACATTCTGCCGCGCGGCGTGAAGCTGTCGGCGGAAGATATCTGGGATCGCTGCGCCTACGTGCTTTCCGTGAAGATGCAGGATCCGCAGTTTGCCGGGCAAACCAAAGAGCGTCTCTCCTCGCGTCAGTGCGCGGCCTTTGTTTCCGGCGTGGTCAAAGATGCCTTCACCCTGTGGCTGAACCAGAACGTTCAGGCCGCAGAGATGCTGGCGGAAATGGCGATCTCCAGCGCGCAGCGTCGTCTGCGTGCGGCGAAGAAAGTGGTGCGTAAAAAGCTCACCAGCGGTCCTGCGTTGCCGGGCAAGCTGGCGGACTGTACCGCGCAGGATCTTAACCGTACCGAGCTGTTCCTGGTGGAAGGGGACTCGGCAGGGGGATCGGCCAAGCAGGCGCGCGACCGTGAATACCAGGCGATCATGCCGCTTAAAGGTAAGATCCTGAATACCTGGGAAGTCTCGTCCGATGAAGTGCTGGCCTCGCAGGAAGTGCATGATATCTCTGTTGCGATCGGTATCGATCCGGACAGCGAAGATCTTAGCCAGCTGCGCTACGGCAAGATCTGTATCCTCGCGGATGCGGACTCCGATGGTCTGCACATCGCCACGCTGTTGTGCGCACTGTTCGTGAAGCACTTCCGCACGCTGGTGAAAAACGGCCACGTCTACGTCGCGCTGCCGCCGCTCTACCGTATCGATCTCGGCAAAGAGGTGTACTACGCGCTGACGGAAGAAGAGAAAGCGGGCGTGCTGGAGCAGCTCAAGCGCAAGAAGGGCAAACCAAACGTTCAGCGCTTTAAAGGGCTGGGCGAGATGAACCCAATGCAACTGCGCGAAACCACGCTGGATCCTAACACCCGTCGTCTGGTTCAACTGACCATCAGCGATGAAGATGAACAGCAAACCAACGCCATGATGGATATGCTGCTGGCCAAAAAACGCTCGGAAGACCGACGCAACTGGCTGCAGGAGAAAGGCGATATGGCGGATATTGAGGCCTGATGCCTCAGCCATAGCAATCGTAGGCCCGGTAAGCGCTAGCGCCACCGGGCTTTTTTACATCAAAACGCCATCTTCACCGTAAACTGCACTTCGCGCGGGTCGCCAATCTGGTTGCCCAGGTTGTTGGTCGCAATGGACGAGGTGTAGTAGGTTTTATCAAACAGGTTCTTCACGTTCACCTGCAGCGTCACCGGATACTGCAGCTTCATTTTGTAGGCCATAAAGGCATCGGCAACAAAGTATCCCGGCAAATAATAATCCGCACCGTTGGTCGCTGAACGACGGCTCACGCCTTGTCCACCGCCGCCAAGCGTCAGGGTATTCCCGCCGATCGCGTTATGAATGTCGTAGGTCAGGAACAGGGAACCGGTATGACGCGGCACGTTCGGCAGGGGCTTACCCGCGTAGTCTGGATCTTCCAGCACTTTGGCATCGGTGTAGCCGTAGCTGGCGATAATATTGGTATTCTCAGTCAGCGATCCGGCAAGATCCACCTCCACACCCTGCGAGCGTACGCGGCCAGCGGTTTTGGCGATGGTTTCACCCCCCACGCTTTCGTTGTACAGCACGTTGCGCTTGTGAATATCAAACAGCGCAATGTTGGCGGTAATGCCATCGAACAGGTCAAATTTAGCCCCCACTTCGTAAGCATTAGACGTTTCCGGCGGCAGGTCACCAATGTAGCTCGCAATGGACGATTGCGGCATAAACGTCTGGGAATAGTTAGCAAACAGCGAGACGGATGGCGTGAGCTTGTAGACCAGCCCCAGCTTCGGCGTCCACTGTTCGTCGCGGCTGTCGGTATTCACATTGAACGGGCGGCCCTTGCCCGCATACTGGGTGTAATACTGGTAACGCAGCCCGGCAACGGCAATCCATTTATCGGTGAGATACAGGGCGTCCTGCGCGTAGGCGGAGTAGCTTTCCTGTTTGAGCGTCTGGTCGCTATCAGCGGCGGAGACGGTGGTGCATTTGCTGAGATTGCCGTAGGTCGGATGGTAGATATTGAAATCTTTAACGTTCTTACAGCGCATCATGTCCGTACGCAGCAGATCGTAATTCTCATACGACACACCGGTCAGGATCTCATTGTAAAAGCCCGCGATATCTACGTTCCCCTGCAGATCCGCACGCGTACTGTGCATACGCTGAGTCGAGCCCTGGGTTGCATCCACGCGGCGGGTCAGGTTACCCGTTTTGGCGTCATAGGCCATCACGCGCGCCTGGTTATCGCTGTATTTATCCTGGCTAAAGCTGTAGTCAAACTTCGCGGTCCACTGGCTGTTAAGACGGTATTCGGCGTTCAGCTGCGCCAGATCGGACTGCCCGTCGGTAACGTTAAACGGCTCGTCAAAACGGGTTTTACGATCCACGTTTACCGGCTGTTTGGTGTTGAGATCGAAAATGGTTCCCCGATCGAACGGCGTCTTATAGTCGCGATGTGAATAGAGCACGGTCACGGTGGCATCATCACCAAACCAGGTCAACGACGGGGCGATAAAGGTGCTGCGCTCGTTGCCAAAATTACGCCAGTAATCTTCATCCTGATACTCGCCCGTCAGGCGATACGCCAGCCGCGTGCCGTCAATCGGGCCGGTGACATCAATCTGCCCGGTGCCGCCGCCAAAGCTTGAGGAGGTAGCGGAAATTGAGCCGCCGAAGCGGGTTTCCGGGCGTTTGGTAACCACGTTGATCAGGCCGCCAGGATCGAGAATGCCATACAGCGTTGAGGACGGCCCTTTCAGCACCTCCACGCGCTCGGTCGCGGCATTAAAGCTGCGCGGCAGCACGGTGCGCAGACCGTTGGTCATTATTGACCCGTCGCGGTTCGCGCCAAATCCCCGGCGCACAAACGCATCCTGCGTACCGCCCAGGGTGTTGGTCTGCACCACGTTGCTGACGTTATAAAGGGCTTCATCAAGCGAAGTAGCATGCTGATCTTCCAGCACTTTATCACTGACGGTATTCACCACCTGCGGAATATCCAGCATTGGCATGTTGGTTAGCGTGGCGGTAGAGGTGTTAAGCGGCTGATAGCCGTTTGTGGCCTCGGCCACGGCATGGGGATCGGCGGTGACGGTCAGCGTTTCGCCGTCGTTAGCCGTTGCGGTGTCGGCCGCCTGCACCAGCGGTGCCATAAACAGCAGTGAAAAGAGCGCGCGCCCTTTTACCCCAGAGAGAGAAGGTGTGAACGTAGCCATTACATCTGTTTTCCCAAAAGATCCCGCGCATGAAGAGTGCGGAAGAATGTATGAGTCATTGCCCTTAATTGTCTGCTCGTTAGCCGTGTGGCATCGAACATGTAATTGAGAATCATTCAATCATGCGGCAATGTAGTAGTAAATGGAAAAAAGCAAAAATCGACTACAGCCTGAAACCTCCCGTCCTGATATAAGTGAATTGCATATAATTCATTGAAAAAGCTTAAATAAAAAATAAAAGCGCCGCTGTAGTACCTGTTATTTAACCCTGGCTTTATCAGGGTGTTTATCCCCTTGACTACTACATGGCGCAGCGGCAAACTTTCAAAAGAGAATGAGTTTTATTTTTATTTGTTCGATTTTTTATTAAGTTGGCATTCACGTGGCGCACAACACCCATACACCGGGGCTGGTTCTTGAGAACCTCTCCGCGGGCTATCAGAAAAAAATCATCGTCGATGATATCTCCCTTGCGATCCCCCGGCAGAAAATGACCGTGCTGGTAGGGGCGAACGGCTGTGGAAAATCCACGCTACTGAGCACTATCGCGCGTCTGCTGCAACCACTTGGCGGGGCCGCACTGCTTGATGGCAAAGCCATTCACGAGCAACCAACCAGAGCGGTAGCCCGCCAGCTGGGGATCCTGCCGCAATCTCCGCTGCTGCCGGAAGGGCTGACCGTGTTTGAGCTGGTATCACGCGGCCGTTTTCCCTGGCAAAATTTTATGCGCCAGTGGAGCGATGAAGACGAGCAGGCCGTTGAAGAGGCTCTGCACCTGACCGGTACGGCAGAGTTTGCACATCAGCCCGTCGAAAGCCTCTCCGGCGGCCAGCGCCAGCGCTGCTGGATCGCAATGGCCCTGGCGCAGCAAACGCCCTATATCCTGCTGGATGAACCGACAACCTTTCTCGATCTCCGCTATCAGGTGGAGATCCTCGAGCTGCTGCATACCCTGACCCGCCAGCATGGCCGTACGGTGGTGGTGGTGCTCCACGATCTCAACTTCGCCGTCAACTATGGCGATTCCCTGGTCTTTTTACGCCAGGGCAAAGTCGAGGGGGTATTGCATGAAGGCGACGTCTGCACGCCGGAACTCATCAAAGCGGTGTTTGATGTCGATGTCCATATGTCGGTTAATCCCCTGACCGGTAAGCCGTTCTTTATGCCATTCCGCCAGGCGGCGGAAAAATTATGATGCGAACGTCACTGGCTTTCCTGCTGTTTGCCTTGCTGCTGGTGATGGGCGCGATTGCCCACCTGGGTATCGGTGCGCGTGTCATTGCTCCCCAGACGGTGGTGCAGGCCTTGCTTCATTTCGACCCGCGCAATTTCGATCACAACGTGATTGTCAGATTACGCCTGATACGGCTGGCTGCCGCCATGGTCACCGGGGCGGCGCTGGGCGTGGCGGGCGTGTTGTTACAGTCGGTGATCCGTAACCCGCTGGGCGAGCCGCATATTCTGGGGCTTAACGCGGGGGCGGCGCTGGCAGTGGTGCTGACCAGCGCGCTTGGGTTTACCTTGCCGTTTGGCCGCCCGCTGATTGCCGCTGTCGGTGCCGCCGCGCTGTTTATGCTGGTGTTGACGTTCTCCTCTTCAGGGCGAACCGGCCTCACGCCAATGAAAATTATCTTATGCGGCGTGGCGATGTCGGCGTTTGCGTCGTCGATTACCGCCATGGTGCTGATTCTGGATGAACAGACGCTGCTTGCCATGCGCACCTGGCTGGCGGGAGATCTTGCCGGGCTTAACGCGGAGATCGTTCGCAGCGCATCCTGGGTTGCCGCTGTGGGGGTCGCTCTGGCGCTCTGGCTGTCGCCATCGCTCAATATGCTGGCCCTGGGCGACCGGATGGCGCAGGGGCTGGGCGTGTCGCTGCTCAAAACTCGCCTTTTGGCTCTGCTGGCGATTGCGCTGCTTTGCGGCGCAGCCGTCTCCATTGCCGGGCCGATTGGTTTTATTGGCCTGGTCGTGCCACAGCTTATCCGCCGTCTGGTGTCGGTGGACTTACGCGTGATGGTGCCGCTTTCTGCCCTGTGCGGGGCACTGGTGTTACTGCTGGCGGATATCGCGGCCCGTACGCTGTTTACGCCGTATGAGCTGGCGACCGGGATCATGACCGCGCTGGTGGGTGCTCCTCTCTTTATCCTGATGGCATCAAGGATGTTCAAATGAGCCGGGCCGGACTGCGTGCATGGCGTGTCGGGCCGTTTTCCGGGCAGGTACGCCCGGCGGCAGTGGCGCGCGTTACGCTTATCGCTCTAATGGGCATTCTCCTGCTGGGGTTTGGCCTGACGCACGGTTCGCTTCCCATTCCCACTTCCGCCATCGGGCGCGCGCTGTTCTCCGGAGAACCCCTGGAGGCGGATGCGCGCTATATCGTGATGGATATCCGCCTGCCACGGCTGCTGATGGCCATTTTAAGCGGCGCGATGCTGGGCATGGCGGGGGCGGCGATGCAGTCCATCACCCGCAATGGCCTGGCCGATCCGGGGCTTATTGGCGTGAAAGAAGGCTGCAGCGCGGCGGTGCTGCTGCTGATTTTTCAGTTCCCGGCGCTGGGGCTGGCCTGGCGTCCGCTGGTCGGGATGGCCGGTGGTCTCATTACCGCGCTGCTGGTGGTGGCGCTGGCCCGCGATATCTCGCGTCCGCGTTTTATTCTGATTGGGATTGGCGTGTCATGGGCTTTCTCTGCGGCAATGGGGATCTTTATGACCACCGCCGACGTGCGCGATGTGCAGACGGCGATGCTGTGGCTGGCGGGGAGCCTGCACGCGGCAAACTGGACGCTGGTCGGTATCGCCGCAGCCTGGGCGGCCCCGGCGTTTGCGCTACTGCTCTTTACCGCCCGCGCGGCTGACGTGGCATTGCTGGGTAACCACGCCGCAACGGGGCTCGGGGTTCGCACCGCACGATTAGCCCTACTGCGCGTTCTCGCGCCGGTGATGTTAACGGCGGCCTGTGTCTCCTGCGTGGGGAGTATTGGTTTTGTGGGGCTGATTGCGCCGCATATGGCGCGTCTGATGCTGCGCGGTGGGCAAACCGCGTTGTTGATGGGCAGTGCCGTGCTGGGTGCGCTGCTGGTGCTGCTGGCGGATACCGTCGGGCGGCTGGCATTCCTGCCGTTGCAGTTACCGGCGGGAATTGTGATTTCACTGATTGGCGGACCGTTTTTCCTGCTGCTGCTCTGGCAGCGTCGGGACAGATTTTAGAGGACTAAGATGCGCGTACTTGTTTCGATGCTGTTGCTGATAGGGTTTGCGGTGGGTGCGGCGGAGCCGACGCAGACGTTCACTGACGATCTGGGGCGTAAGGTGGAGGTGCCGCTTCACCCGAAGCGGATAGTCTCGCTGCACGACCTGGATATCACCATTCCACTGATTGAGCTTGGCGTACCGCCCGTCGCCAGCCATGGCCGCACGCGCCCGGACGGCAGCCATTTTCTGCGCGCCAGCGGCATGCTGACGGGGGTGGATTTCGATAATTCCGACATCAAATTCATCGGCACGGCGGATATCGACATTGAAGCCATTGCTGCCGCCAAACCCGATCTGATCATCACCGAGCCGACCCGCAACACGCCGGTGGAACAGCTGGAGAAGATTGCCCCGACGGTGAGTATCGACCATCTCGACGGCGGTGCACCGGAGATCTACCGCAAGCTGGCGCAGCTCACCGGTACGCAGGCGCGGCTGAAAATCCTGGAGCGCCGCTATCAGGAGCAAATCAAGGTGCTGAAGGCGACCATCGATACGCGCAAAATCACCGTGTCGGTGATTCAGGCTAACCAGGGAAAAATCAATGCCATGCACAGCTACCACTCTTTAGGCCGCGTGCTGCGTGACGCCGGATTTACCTTCCCGCCGCTGATTGAGAGTATTCCTGAAGGGGGACGGATTGACGTCAGCGCCGAACGTCTGCCGGAGCTGGACGCCGATTTTGTCTTTGCCACCTGGCGCGGCGACACCGGGGGTAAACCGCAGGACGAGCTGGCGGCGATGGAGGCGGTGATGCCGGGCTGGTGCCAGTTCCTGAACGCCTGTCGGACCGGCCACTACGTGCTGATTTCACGCGAAGAGGCCATTTCGAACTCCTTCGCCTCTTTAGGGCTGATGGCCGCGCAGGTACAGTCGCAGATTGCCGGGCGGCCATTGCCGGAGGTATCACCGTGATCCGTAAAGAGAAAGGGCGCGTGGATGTTTACGGGGAGCGCTTTCGCGCACGTGCACATCATCTGACGCCGCGTCTGCTGCAGGTGGCGCGCTACATCAACGAGAACCGGGAAGCGGTGATGGAGCAGACGGCAATGGAAATCGCCACGCTGCTAAAAACCTCGGACGCCACCGTGGTCCGCGCGATCCAGGCGCTGGGTTTTGCCGGGCTGCGCGATCTGAAGCAGACGCTGGAGCAGTGGTTTGGTCCGGTGGTGACGTCCAGCGAAAAGATCTCCTCAACGGTCAACACGCTCACCAGCGACGTTAACGCGAGCATCGATTTTGTGCTGGAAGGGCATCAGCACACCTGTGAGATCTTGTCGCAACCGCACAACCGCTATGCGATGGCGCAGGCGGTGTCGCTGCTGGCACAGGCCAGGCAGGTGGCGATCTTCGGCATTGGTGCCTCCGGTATTCTGGCCGAGTACACCGCCAGATTATTCAGCCGGATGGGGCTCCCCGCCATGCCGCTCAACCGCACCGGGATAGGCCTTGCCGAACAGTTGATTGCGCTCCAGCGCGGCGATGTGCTGGTGATGATGGCGCAAAAATCTGCACACCGGGAAGGACAAACCACGTTGCGGGAAGCCAAACGTCTGGGGATCCCGACGATTTTGCTGACCAACGCCCTGGACTCACGTTTCAGCAAAGAGGCCAGCGTGGTGATCCATGTGCCGCGCGGCGGAGAAAAGGGCAAAATCCCGCTGCACGGTACGGTGCTGCTGTGCCTGGAGATGATTATTTTGTCCGTCGCCTCCACCGAGCCGCAGCGCACCATCAAATCCATGAAGCGTATCAACGAGTTTCATCGTGGGTTAAAGCCGGGGAAGAAGAGCGGTTAAAGCATGCCGGGCGCTCACGTCGTTTATCGGTCAGCATGGTTCTTCCGGTACTGCAACGGCGTCTCGCCAATCCCCTTCTTAAACGCGCTGATAAACCACGTCACGTCGGAAAATCCCACCTGGGTGGCAATCTCGCGTACGCTCGCCTCGCTGTGCAGCAGGCGCTCGCAGGCCTTGCGCAGCCTTAGCGTATTCAGATAGTCATGGATCTTCTCGCCCGTCTCCGCATGGAATTTTCGCGATACGTAGCTGCGGGATTTCCCCAGCGTTTCTGCCAGTGCGTCCAGGCGAAATTTCTCCTGGTAATGTTCGTCCAGCCAGAACATCACCTGGCTGGCGAGCCCAAGGCTACTGCCCGGCGCACGGGCATTATCGTCCGGGAGCATGGCGAATAAACCAATCAACAGCGCGGCTATTCCCTCGCGGGTTAAAGGCGACGGGTAACAGCCGAGCAGATGATCGACATGGTGATGGCAGTGCGCCAGATCGGCGACCCACGCTCCCGCGCCGCGGGCAGAAAGTTTCTGCAGCCGCTGCTGCGTGTGGGGAAAATCGCGCAGGGCTGTGAGCACCGCGTGAGGGTCGAGATGAATAATGGTACGTCGGTAAATCGCTTCTGCCTGCTCATCCACCCTCACTTTATGCAGGGTAAACGGCGGAAAGAAAAACAGCCGCCCGGGGCGCATGGTGTAGTGACGGTTATCGACAATGGCGACGCCAAATCCTTCTTCTACATACAGAATCTCCAGACACTGATGCCAGTGATGATAACGCACGGTATTGGCAAACAGACGGCTGAATGACACGACGGTGTCATTAAAGGTGATCAGTTCCAGCCGGTCGGAGGTGGGCGTGTCGCGCATAGTGCAATAAAACTCAATTTTCTGCCGTTATCTTCTCGTTATAAACCACCTTTTTAAATTTTCTCAACTGGAGGTTTATTTAGCCTTCACGGCTGTGACGTGGCTAACATTTATCCCCCTTGCGGATTCACTATCCTTCGTCGCAGTTGATGACGAGGGCGAGCGTATGTCTAAAAAATCAAATCCATTGTCTTCGCGCCAGGAGGTGGTGGCGTCGTTACATGACCTGCTGGGCGCGCTGGATAAGTCCTTTCCGCAGGATTGTTCCCGGTTCTCGCTGGGAGAAACCTGTGCGCACTACCCCACGGAGATTGCGCAGATGGAAGGGCTATCCCGTGCGCTGTGGGGGCTGTTTCCGCTGATGGCGGGCGGCGGGGACGAGCCGTTTAGTGAGAAGTACCTGACCGCCATTAAGCTCGGCACCGATCCGCAGAGCCCGGGCTATTGGGGGGAAACCGGCCCGTACGACCAGCGTCTGGTGGAGATGGCGGCTTATGGCCTGGGGCTGGCGCTGCTGGGGGATAAGCTCACCCGCCGCTTCAGCGAACGTGAGGTAATGAACCTGCACACGTGGCTCAACCAGATCACCGATGCGCAGATGCCGGACAGCAACTGGAACTACTTCGCGATTATGGTGCAGCTTGGCTTCAAATGTGCCGGGCTACCGTATGATCCGCGCGCCATCTACCGTCGGTTTGCGATGATGGAGGCGTATTATCTGGGTGACGGCTGGTATTCTGACGGTCCGGGCCGCCCGAAGGATTACTACATCTCAATGGCGTTCCACTTCTACGGCCTGATTTATGCCACCCTCGGCGGTGATGAAAAAAGGGCGGAGGTGTTACGCGAGCGTGCCCGTCAGTTCGCCGAAGATTTTATTTACTGGTCTGCCGCCGACGGCGCGTCGGTACCGTTTGGCCGGAGCCTCACCTATCGCTTCGCGATGGTCGCTTTCTGGAGCGCCGTGGCCTTTTCCGGGCTGAATGTCTTCTCGCCGGGCATCGTGAAGGGCATTGTGCTGCGCCATCTTCGCTGGTGGCAGCGGCAGCCGATGACCGATCGCGACGGTATTTTGACCCTCGGTTTTACTTATCCCAACCTGGTGATGTGCGAGGATTATAACGCCCCCGGCTCACCGTACTGGGCGCTGAAAACGTACCTGATTCTGGCCTTGCCGGAGTCACACCCGTTCTGGCAGGCAGAAGAGCAGCCGCTCCCCTCGCTGGCGGAAAAACGTGTGATCCACCCAGCGCAGCACATCCTGATGCATGCGGATAACTCACAGCACGTCACGATGCTCACTACCGGTCAGCTTGAGCTGAATAACTACGTCAACACCGAAGCCAAATACACCAAATTTGCGTACTCAAGCCGCTTTGGCTTCACCCTCGAACGGGGGCGCTTTGGCCTGAAACATGCCGCCTGCGACTCGATGTTACTGCTGGCGGAGGGGGATAACTACTTCCGCGGGCGTCGTGAATGCGCGGAGGTGCGGGTGGATGAGAACTACCTCTATTCACGCTGGTCACCCTGGCATGATGTCCATGTCGAAACCTGGCAAATTCCCTTTGGCGAGTGGCACGTGCGTCTGCACCGCATTAACAGCGCTCGCACCCTTCAGGCAGTGGAGGGCGGTTTTGCGGTGATGAAAACCGAACACCACATTCATGAGCGTGGCTGTTACCTGACGGCCAGTAACGGCAGCAGCGTGATTGTCGATCTCTCCCCGGCCATTGCCCGGGAGCCAGACAGCATCGTCACGCCGCCGAACAGCAGCATTATGTTCCCGGAATGCGCATCCATTCCGCTGTTAAAAACCGATCTCCCTCAGGGAGAGAGCTGGCTCTGTTGCGCCGTCGTGGCCAGCGAGAACCCCCCCGCGGCATTGGCACCTGAACTGAAGATGACCCCTGACCAGGTCGCGATCCGCGAACCCGGAGGCGAACGTAAGCTGTCGTTCACATTATAAAAAATCTGACCCTACACGTCGGCGAGGATGATATGAAAAGTGCATCTACAACGAACAGAACCGAATATTACAAAATCAGCAGCTTTATATTTCTCTATTTCTTTACCTGGTCCGCCAGTATTGGGCTATTAGCCATCTGGCTCGGCCAAAAGGCCAATCTCAGCGGCTCGGTAATTGGCACTGTCTTTGCGGTCAACGGTATCTTCTCAGTCATCCTTAAACCGATCTACGGCTATATTCTCGATAAGATCGGCATGAGTAAATACCTGCTCTATTTTGTGGTTGCCATGTCCGCACTGATGGCGCCGTTCTTTATTTATGTTTATCAGCCGCTGCTGATGTCCAATACTCTGGTGGGGATCATCATTGGCGCGCTCTATTTAAGCTTTGCCTGGTACGCGGGCGTGGCGGCGTGTGAATCCTATTCTGACCGCTTTAGCCGTTTAAACGGTATGGAGTTCGGGCAAATTCGCATGTGGGGATCGCTTGGCTGGGCCGTGGCGTCCTCGTTCTCCGGTCTGCTGTTTAATCTCTCTCCGGCGTATAACTTTATTTTGGGCAGCGTCGCATCCATCATCATGCTGATCGTCCTTGTGAGCCTGAAAGTGAACACTAACTCCGCTCACGCCAGCGAGGTGCTGACCAAAGAGAAAATCGCCCCTGCGGATGTCTATGCCCTGCTGCGTAACCGCAAGTTCTGGGCGTTCTGCCTGTATGTGGCGGGCGTGGCGTGGATGATGTTTATTGCCGAGCAGCAGTTCTCACGCTATTTCGTCACGTTCTTTGATGATATTCACCAGGGTAACGCGGTGTTCGGTTATCTGGGAACCGTACAGTCGGGTATGGAATTTGTGATGTATATGGTGATCCCGCTGTTGGTGAATAGTATTGGTGCCAAGCGTGGGCTGTTAATTGTCGGGCTGGTGGTCGGTGCGCGACTGATTATTTCCGGCCTGTGCGATTCCCATCTGTTAATTTCCGTACTGAAACCGCTGTATGGCCTGGAAATATGTCTGCTGCTGGTATCGGTCTTTAAATATATTGCTGAGCATTTCGATAAACGCGTTAACGCCACCATGTATCTGCTGGGCTATCAGGCCATGCTCTACGTGGGCAACGTGGTTGTCTCTTCGCCTGCCGGCTATCTGTATGACCGCATCGGCTTTGAGCACACCTATATCATTATGGGAGCCACGGCGCTGACCTTTACGTTTATCTCTGCCTTTACGTTATCCGCCTGCCAGAGCAAATGGCGCGGTACCCGCTCGCTGAACGCAGCAGAACCCTCATCCCGGTAATTTAAAGGACCCGAAACATGTTAAGTCGTATCAAAGAGGAACACCTGCAGGCTATTCCTGTCCCCGTTGAATCGCGGACATTACGTGATGAACTCAGCTCTGCCCGCAGCCACGTGCTTGAGCTGATTAGCCGTCATTTGGTGGCGTTTGGTGACCGATTCCCGGCAGAAACCTGCCAGAACGGGGTTTATCCGCTGACGGAGAATGTGGAGTGGACCACCAGCTTCTGGACCGGTCAGCTATGGCTGGCGTGGGAGATGAGCGGTGAGACAACGTTCCGCGAAATGGCTGAAAAACACGTGCGCTCGTTTGGCCTGCGCATCGCCGGGCGTAATGATACCAACACTCATGATTTGGGGTTCCTGTATACGCTCTCCTGCGTGGCGGCCTGGCGACTGACCGGCAACCGCGAGGCGCGCGGGTTCGCCCTGCTGGCGGCTGAAGCCCTGCTGGAGCGCTTTCACCCGAAGGCGAAGATTATTCAGGCCTGGGGCGATCTGTCAGACCCGGAGCAGGCCGGGCGGATGATTATCGACTGCAACATGAATCTGCCGCTGCTCTACTGGGCGACGGAACAAACCGGCGACGCGCGCTTTGCTGACGCCGCAAAAGCCCACGTGATGCAAGCCGCCAGGTACCTGATTCGTGAAGATGCCTCGACGTTCCACACCTACTACATGGATGTGGTTACCGGCGCGCCTCGTTACGGCAACACGCAGCAAGGATACGCGGACGACTCCTGCTGGTCCCGTGGGCAGGCGTGGGGGATCTACGGTTTTATGCTGAGCTATCTCTATACCGGCGATAAGACGATGATTGTGCTGTCAAAACGCCTGGCAAACTACTTTCTTAATCGTCTGCCGGAGGATTATGTCTGCCACTGGGATCTGGCGCTGCTGGGGACAGATGCACTGCGGGATTCCTCCTCGGCGGCCATTGCCGTCTGCGGGCTGCTGGAGCTGGTAAAACAGTTGCCGGTCACGGATCCGGATCGTGAACGTTATCTGGGCTGGGCTAAAGGGATTATGTCGTCACTGACAAAGCACTATCTGATGGGCAAAGACGAGAAGGGGAGCGGGCTGCTTAAGCACGCTGTCTATCACCTGGCGAGCAACAAAGGCGTGGATGAGTGTGCGAGCTGGGGCGATTACTTCTACGTTGAGGCGCTGGTGCGGTTCACCCAGAGCTGGAAGCCGTACTGGTAAAAGGTCGGGGGCGCGCCCCCGACGTGTGGGTTACGCCTTAGGAATACGCAGCGTCTGGCCGGGATAAATCTTGTCCGGGCTGGATAGCATCGGGCGGTTCGCCTCAAAAATCTTGTTGTACTGGTTGGCATCCCCGTACACGGTTTTGGAGATGGCGCTGAGGGTGTCGCCTGATTTCACCGTATAGTAGGTGGCTTCATCTTTGGCATCAGTGGCGGTGATGTTGTTTTCCACCTCGCTGACGCCCGCAATATTGCCGACGGCGACCTGGATTTTTTCTTTCTGCTCTTGGGTCAGCCCGTCGCCCGTTACGCTGGCTTTACCGTCGGTAACATTGACCTGCACTTTATCCGCGCCGGGAATGTTGAGTTTCTTGAGGTGCTCGGTGATTTTGTCGCTCTGGCCTTTATGATCGGTCAGGTTGTCCCACAGCTTTTCGCCTGCTTCTTTTACGAAGTTAAAAAGTCCCATTCCTTCCTCCTGTTAATCATGAAGTCAGAATAAGCATAGCAGGTCAGAGAGATTTCCCTCTCCGAAAGGAGAGGGAAGGCAGGTTTTACACCCCTTGCTCCAGAATACGGATGTGGGTTTCCAGCACGTCACCTTTTACCGCATCGCTCCACGCTTTCATGTGTGCGGTCTGCAGGTGCGCTTCGAGATGCGCCACGGTTTCCCACTGCTCAACCATGATGATGGAGTCCGGCGCGGTGGCCTGGAAGCTGGCGTTGGTTGCGGCGTCAACCATCGGCGCATAGCCGTGGCAGCCTTCTTCTTGCAGTACGGTTGGGATAATTTTCGCGAACTGATCCAGCACCGCCTGGCGGTGATGTTGGCCAGGACGGGTACGGATTTCAGCAATAACGGTAAGCATAATTAACTCCTTCTAATTCCAGGTTACCAGTTAAGCAAAAATTTCAGCCAGATGCTTGCGATATTCTGCGATATAGCGCGGGACGTCAGGCATTTTAATCACGTCGTTGACGATAAAGGTCGGCAGCGGGTCCATGCCGAGGAACTGGTTAGCCTTGTGGAACGGCAGGTATGCGCCGTCTACCCCTACGCCTTCAAAGAACTGATCTTTATCGGTGAACGCGTCCAGCGGGGCGTTCCAGGTCAGGGAGAGCATATATTTCTTACCCTGAATCAGGCCGCCTGAACCATATTTTTTAGACGCGTCGGAACGGGTACGGCCGTCGCTGGCATACAGTGAACCGTGGCCCTCAGTGAACACGTCATCCATGTATTTTTTCACGGTCCACGGTGCGCCCATCCACCAGCCCGGCATCTGCCAGATAACCACGTCAGCCCACAGGAAGTTCTGCACTTCGGCTTTCACGTCGTAATGGCTGTCTGCGCGAACAACCTTAACATCATGCCCGGCGTCGCGCAGGAAGCCGTCCGCGACCTCGGTCAGGGTGTCATTCAACTGGCCTTTAGAGTGGGCGAATTCTTTCGCACCGTTGATAATCAGAATGTTGCTCATTATTTGTCCTCGTCGATGAGAGTATGGCGAGTATTCTACGCGCGAGGGCGATACGGTAAAATGAGCAAAATGTGCAAAGTCTTTTGCGTTAAATGCAATAATCCCTTACCAGCACACCTTCACATCAACGCCGCCTTCCGCAGCATTATCCAGTGAAACGCGCATTCCGTGCAGGGCAGCAATGCGTTTTACAATCGATAATCCCAGCCCGCTGCCCGTGGCATCCTGGCCGGGTGGACGATAAAAACGCTCGCCAATACGGGCCAACGCCTCGGGGGCGATCCCTGGTCCGTTGTCGCGTACGGAGAAGCAATGGGCGTCCAGCGTAACGTCAACCACGCTACCGCGCGGGCTGTAACGAACGGCGTTATCCAGCAGGTTACGCACCAGCAGGCTCAACAGCAGCGGCTGACCCGTGCGTTCAGCCTGCGGGGCGTTGATGTTCAGGCGAACGTCGATACCCGCCTGCTGCGCCGGATGCCAGATGTCCAGAACCGCTGATTGCAGCAAATCGGCCATCTTTATCGGTTCGACATCGTCGAGATTTTCCAGAGAGTCCAGACGCGAGAGAGTGAGGAGTTGATCCACCAGCCGGGATGCCCGGTCGATCCCCGCGTGGAGCTGCGAGAGCGCTTTTTCCTGCGCCTGCGGGTCGTCCAGAGAGAGTTGCGCCACGTCGGTTTGCACCTTCAGGGCCGCCAGCGGGCTACGTAATTCGTGCGCGGCATCGGAGGTAAAGCGGCGCTCGCGGCTCATCATCTCCTGGGTTCGGGTAAAGAGGTGGTTCAGGGAGTCCAGAAGGGGGCGCACTTCTGATGGCACGCCCTGTGTCGGCAGAGTGTCGGTGGCATCCGGTGAGCGAAGGCGCAACGTCTGAGCCAGTTTTTTCAATGGCTTAAGCTCCCGGCTCAGCAGGACAATCAGCAACAGCAGCATCACCGGTAGCGCCACCAGCCACGGCGTCAGCTGCGAGCTGACCACATCCAGCGCCATCTCCTGCCGGTATTCCCACTCCTGACCGACCACCACGCGGTACTTCCCGTCCGGCGAGGTCAGCCATAAGAAACGCCAGTCATCGTTGTCGTCTTTGAGCCTGCCGTCATCAAACCCATCGCGGCGATAGTGATACGGGATGTCGCGGCCGTTTTCCCCGTCATTGAGGATCATCGTGCCGTCGGTAGCGTAAATGGCGAAGGCCAGAGCATCGTCGTCCAGGCGACCGTGCTTCACTTTTTTGGGGATCTCGCGCATCCGCTCCGGAGCGCGGATCTCATCCAGATCCATCGTCAGCAGCCGTTTAGCAAACAGCATCTGCTGGGTATCAAACAGCTTATCGAGCTTGTGGGTCGTCTGCTGCCAGGCGACAAGGCTTGCGGCAAACCAGGCCGTCAGCGACAGCAGCAGAAAAAGAAGCGTCAGACGGAGTTTCAGGCTCAGTTTCATGCGTCACCCAGGGTATAGCCGATACCATGAACCGTGCGGATAAATTCGCTGCCCAGCTTACGCCGCAGATGATGGACGTGAACTTCCACGGCGTTACTGGAGACGTCATCGTCCCACGTATAGAGCTTCTCTTCGATCGCTTTACGCGGCAGGACGCGGCCCGCATTGCGCATCAGTAACTCCAGCAGGGCGAACTCTTTGGGCTTGAGGGCCAGCGTTTCCCCCTCCAGTGTGGCGACGAGTCTTGTCGGGTCGAGCGTCACTTTGCCATGACGCAGCTCGCTGCGCGTCTGACCGTGGCTGCGACGCACCAGCGCCTCAAGGCGGGCGGCCACTTCGATCAGCGCGAAGGGTTTGCAGAGATAATCATCGGCTCCCAGGCGTAGCCCCTCGACGCGCTGATTCAGCGCATCCCGCGCGGTCAGGATAAGCACCGGCTCGCTGCGCCCGCTTTCGCGCCAGGCGCGCAGGATCGCCAGACCGTCGATCTCCGGTAGCGTCAGGTCAAGCACCACCGCATCGTAAGGGGCAGAACAGAGCGCTGCCTGGCCGGTTTTTCCGTCGGTGAACCAGTCCACGCTGAAGCCCATTTTGCTTAAGCCCGCTTTGATGCCATCGCCTATCAGCTTGTCGTCTTCTACCAGTAATATGCGCATATCCCCTCCTTGATGGCGTCAGTAAACCCTCTGGATCCGCCTGCTGTACAGTAAAAAAATATAAATTTTCCCCTTAAGAAGTTGTTAAGGATTACCCTGTTTAATGGATTGCGACACCACATTAAAGGGAGAGATGAATATGAAAAAATTCGCTGCAATGGCTGCTATCATGATGATGACCACCGCACCGGTCTTCGCTGCTCAGGGCGGTTTTACGGGCCCATCAGCTACCCAACCCCAGACTCAGACGCAGGCAGGCGGTTTTGTTGATAACAACGCCAACCTGACCACGGCCGCGAAAGTCAAAGACCTGAAGGACGACGCCTGGGTGAAGCTGCGCGGGAACATCACCGAACGCCTGTCCGATGACCGCTACACCTTCCGCGACGAGACCGGCACGGTGGTGGTTGAGATTGATCATAAGCGCTGGAACGGTGTGACCGTGTCCCCGCAGGATAAAGTCGAGCTGCAGGGTAAGGTCGATAAAGACTGGAACGAATTTGAAATCGACGTGAAGCAGGTTATCAAGCTGACGAAATAACCCAGAAAGGGCCGCTTATCCGGCCCTTTTTCTTTGTGACTCAACTCGCCAGATAGGGTAGTATCTGCGGCAATATTGCCTGAAACCCATCGGTTTCTGAGTTGAGGAATCACACGTAATGAGCGATATGGCAGAGCGCCTCGCGCTACATGAATTCACGGAAAACGCCTACCTGAACTACTCCATGTACGTCATCATGGACAGGGCATTGCCGTTTATCGGGGATGGCCTGAAGCCCGTTCAGCGTCGCATCGTCTATGCGATGTCCGAGCTGGGGCTGAACGCCACCGCCAAGTTCAAGAAATCCGCCCGTACCGTCGGTGACGTACTGGGTAAATACCATCCGCACGGCGACAGCGCCTGCTATGAAGCGATGGTGCTGATGGCCCAGCCGTTCTCTTATCGTTACCCGCTGGTGGACGGTCAGGGGAACTGGGGGGCACCGGACGATCCGAAATCCTTCGCGGCGATGCGTTATACCGAATCCCGTCTGTCTAAATATGCCGAAGTGCTGCTGGGCGAACTCGGCCAGGGGACGGTGGACTGGGTGCCAAACTTCGACGGCACGCTGCAGGAGCCGAAAATGCTGCCTGCACGTCTGCCGAATATCCTGCTGAACGGCACCACCGGTATCGCGGTCGGTATGGCGACGGACATCCCGCCACACAACCTGCGTGAAGTGGCGAAAGCCGCCATCACCCTGATTGAACAGCCGAAAACCTCGCTGGACGAGCTGCTGGATATCGTCCAGGGGCCGGACTTCCCGACCGAAGCTGAGATCATCACCTCGCGTGCGGAAATCCGCAAAATCTACCAGAACGGCCGTGGCTCCGTGCGCATGCGCGCGGTGTGGACCAAAGAGGACGGCGCCGTGGTGATCACCGCGCTGCCGCATCAGGTCTCTGGTGCCAAGGTGCTGGAGCAGATCGCCTCCCAGATGCGCAATAAAAAGCTGCCGATGGTGGACGACCTGCGCGATGAATCCGACCACGAAAACCCAACCCGTCTGGTGATCGTGCCGCGCTCTAACCGCGTGGACATGGAGCAGGTGATGAACCACCTGTTTGCCACCACCGACCTGGAAAAAAGCTACCGCATCAACCTGAACATGATCGGTCTGGACGGACGCCCGGCGGTGAAAAACCTGCTGGAGATCCTCTCCGAATGGCTGACCTTCCGTCGCGATACGGTGCGCCGTCGTCTGAACCACCGTCTGGAGAAAGTGCTTAAGCGCCTGCATATCCTCGAAGGTTTGCTGGTCGCGTTCCTCAATATCGATGAAGTCATTGAGATCATCCGTACCGAGGACGAGCCGAAGCCCGCGTTAATGTCGCGCTTTGGTATCAGTGAAACCCAGGCTGAAGCGATCCTCGAACTGAAGCTGCGCCATCTCGCTAAGCTGGAAGAGATGAAGATCCGCGGTGAGCAGAACGAGCTGGAAAAAGAGCGCGATCAGCTGCAGGCGATCCTCGCGTCCGAACGCAAAATGAACACCCTGCTGAAGAAAGAGTTGCAGGCCGATGCCGATGCCTTCGGCGACGACCGCCGTTCTCCGCTGCATGAGCGCGAAGAAGCGAAGGCGATGAACGAGCATGACATGCAGCCTTCAGAGCCGGTCACCATCGTCCTGTCCCAGAGCGGCTGGGTGCGTAGCGCCAAAGGCCATGATATCGACGCGCCGGGGCTGAGCTACAAAGCGGGCGACAGCTTCAAGGCGGCCGTGAAAGGCAAGAGCAACCAGCCGGTGGCGTTTATTGACTCCACGGGCCGGAGTTACGCCATCGATCCGATCACGCTGCCTTCCGCGCGCGGTCAGGGCGAACCGCTGACCGGCAAGCTGACGCTGCCGCCGGGGGCGACGGTTGACCACATGCTGATGGAAGCCGACGACCAGAAACTGCTGTTGGCCTCAGATGCGGGTTACGGCTTTATCTGTACCTTTAACGATCTCGTGTCACGTAACCGTGCCGGTAAAGCCATGATCAGCCTGCCGGATAACGCACATGTTATGCCGCCGCTGGTGGTTGAGAACGAGAGCGACATGCTGCTGGCCATCACGTCTGCCGGGCGCATGCTGATGTTCCCGGTCAGCGACCTGCCGGAGTTGTCAAAAGGGAAGGGCAATAAGATCATCAACATCCCGTCGGCGGAAGCCGCAAAAAGTGAAGATGGCCTGGCGCATCTCTTCATTCTGCCGCCGCAGAGCACGCTGACCATTCATGTCGGCAAGCGTAAAATCAAGCTGCGTCCGGAAGAGTTGCAGAAGGTGGTGGGCGAGCGCGGACGCCGCGGTTCGCTGATGCGCGGCCTGCAGCGTATCGACCGCGTGGAGATCGATTCTCCTGCACGCAGCAACGCGGGCGACAGCGAAGAGTAACGCGTTTCGATCCCCCTCTGTTCCGGAGGGGGATATCCAATAAAATTTCCCGTAAAACCGTTGTTAATTCGTGCGTTGCGATTAACAATACGCGCTCGTAATAAAGTCCTTACCTGGCCACAGGTGAAGTATAATTGTCAGCTGTCAGGGCTTCAGAGGTCGCTATGCTATACATTGTTCGTCTTATTCTTACCGTTATCTACTGCATTCTGGTCTGTGTTTTCGGCTGCATCTATTGCCTGTTCAGCCCGCGTAACCCGAAGCATGTCGCCACCTTCGGCCACATGTTTGGTCGTCTTGCGCCGCTGTTTGGCCTGAAGGTTGAAAAGCGTCTGCCGGAAGGGGCGGAGAATTTCGGTAACGCCATCTATATCGCAAACCATCAAAATAACTACGATATGGTGACCGCCTCTAACATCGTGCTGCCGCCGACCGTGACGGTGGGTAAGAAGAGCCTGCTGTGGATCCCCTTTTTCGGCCAGCTCTACTGGCTGACGGGTAACCTGCTGATTGACCGTAATAACCGCGCAAAAGCGCACGGTACCATTGCGGAAGTGGTGAACCACTTCAAAAAGCGCCGCATTTCTATCTGGATGTTCCCGGAAGGCACGCGCAGCCGCGGTCGCGGTCTGCTGCCGTTTAAAACCGGGGCGTTTCATGCCGCAATTGCGGCGGGCGTTCCAATTATTCCCGTGTGTGTTTCCAATACATCGAATAAGATTAATCTTAACCGCCTGAATAACGGGCTGGTGATTGTCGAGATGCTGCCGCCGGTCGATACCAGCAAATACGGTAAAGATCAGGTCCGCGAGCTGGCAGCGCACTGCCGTGAACTGATGGTTCAGCATATTGCTCAGCTCGACAAAGAAGTCGCAGAGAGAGAAGCCGCCGGGAAGATCTAATCCGGCGTTAAAAGGGAAAACGAATTCCCGCGTTGTTAGTCGTTTCAGATGGAGCTTATATGTCACTCAGTCGGCGTCAGTTTATTCAGGCTTCAGGGATCGCCCTTTGTGCGGGTGCGATGCCGCTGACAGCCAGCGCCGCCGGGCAGCAACAGCCGCTGCCCATTCCGCCGTTGATTGAATCCCGTCGCGGGCAGCCGCTATTCCTGACGCTACAGCGAAGCCACTGGTCGTTTACCCAGGGAACCCGCGCGCCGGTCTGGGGCATTAACGGGCGCTACCTTGGGCCGACCATCCGCGTGTGGAATGGCGATGACGTAAAGCTCATCTACAGCAACCGCACGCCTGAAAATGTGGCGATGACCATCAGCGGGTTGCAGGTTCCCGGCCCGTTGATTGGCGGTGCCGCGCGCATGATGTCGCCTAACGCCGACTGGGCTCCCGTACTGCCGATCCGTCAGAGCGCGGCGACGCTGTGGTATCACGCTAATACCCCTAACCGCACTGCCCAGCAGGTTTATAACGGCCTGGCCGGGATGTGGCTGATAGAAGACGAGGTCAGTAAATCTCTGCCCATTCCAAACCACTACGGCGTGGATGATTTCCCGGTCATTATCCAGGACAAGCGTCTGGATAACTTTGGCACACCGGAATACAGCGAGCCGGGTAGCGGTGGCTTTGTTGGCGACACGCTGCTGGTCAACGGCGCGCAAAGTCCGTATGTCGAAGTCTCGCGCGGCTGGGTTCGCCTGCGTCTGCTGAACGCCTCTAACTCGCGCCGCTATCTGTTGCAGATGAGCGATGGCCGCCCGCTGCATGTGATCTCTGGCGACCAGGGCTTTTTACCGGCGCCGGTGTCCGTTAAACAGCTGGCGCTTGCCCCGGGTGAACGCCGTGAAATCCTCGTGGATATGACCAACGGCGATGAAGTCTCGGTGACCTGCGGCGAAGCGGCGAGCATTGTGGATCGCATTCGTGGCTTCTTTGAGCCGTCGAGCATTCTGGTCTCCACGCTGGTGCTGACCCTGCGCCCAACCGGCCTGCTGCCGCTGGTGACCGACAGCCTGCCCATGCGCCTGCTGCCGCAGGAGATCATGAGCGGTTCGCCGGTACGCAGCCGTGATATCAGCCTCGGCGACGACCCGGGCATCAACGGCGCGCTGTGGGACGTTAACCGTATCGACATTACCGCCCAGCAGGGCACCTGGGAGCGCTGGACCGTTCGCTCCGACATGCCGCAGTCGTTCCATATTGAAGGCGTGTCATTCCTGATCCGCAACGTGAACGGCGCGATGCCGTTCCCGGAAGACAGGGGCTGGAAAGACACCGTCTGGGTGGATGGTCAGGTTGAACTGCTTGTCTACTACGGCCAGCCTTCCTGGCCGCACTTCCCGTTCCTGTTCCACAGCCAGACGCTGGAGATGATGGACAGGGGCTCCGTAGGGCAAATGCTGGTTAACCCGGCGCCGTAAGCACAGCATTCCCGGTGCGCCGGGAATGCGTTATGCCCGCCAGAAAAAGCGCGAGCACAGGATCAACACCGGATAAATTTCCAGACGTCCTAAGATCATCGCCGCGCACATCAACAGCTTGGCTTCTTCCTTTAACGTCCCGAAGGTTGATGCCGTTTCGCCAAAGCCCAGCCCCATATTGTTGATACAGGCAGCCACCGTCGCAAATGATGTAAACAGGTCATAGCCCATCAGATTGAGCGCCCAGACGAAAAAGCCTGTGATCATCACGTAGAGAAAGAAGAAGCTCCATACCGAACGCAGGACGCGCTCATTCACCACGCTGTTGCCAACCTTGATGGTCAGCAGCGCCCGCGGATGCGCCAGCTGATTCATCTCCTGGATACTCTGCTTGAACATCATCAGAAAACGCAGGGCCTTAATCCCACCGCAGGTCGAACCCACGCAGCCACCAAAGAAGCTGGCGCTCAGCAGCAGGAATATGGTGTGGGCAGGCCAGTGGGCGTAATCGGCCGTTGAAAGGCCGTTATCGGTCATCATTGAGCTTGCCAGGAAGAAGGCGTGCACCAGACTGTCGAGAGGGTTATACATTCCCGCGTGCCAGACCTGCCAGGCGGTAATGGCGATAAGCACCGCGGCAGCGGCCAGAAAGAATCTCACCTCCGGGCTGCGGCGAATCGGCTTCAGCGTGCGTCTGACAAGGGCGACATACCAGAGGGTAAAGTTAAACGCCGAAAGCAGCGAAAAGGTGCCGGCGACAAGCTCAATCGCGTGGCTGTCATAAAAACCGATGCTCTCGCTGCGGGTTGAAAAGCCGCCCAGGGATACGGTGGACAGCCCGTGACAAACGGCATCAAAAAAGGGCATCCCCGCCAGCCAGTACGCCAGCGTGCAGGTTATCCCCAGCGCCAGATAGGTGACCCACAGGGTGCGTGCGGTATCGGCGAGTCGGGGCGTCAGACGCTCCTCTTTAAACGGGCCGGGCATTTCTGACTGGTACAGCTTCATGCCACCGATGCCCAGCAGCGGCAGGACCGCGACGGCCAGCACGATGACGCCCAGCCCGCCAATGAAATTGAGCTGCGCGCGATAATAGAGGTACGATTTGGGCAGGGCGCTGACGTCGCCGATCACCGTTGCGCCCGTGGTGGTGATCCCGGAAACGCCTTCAAAAAGTGCGTCAGCAAAGGAGAGTTGCAGGCCATCGTCCATCCAGAGCGGCATGGCGCTGATTAATGAGAACAGCAGCCAGAACAGGACGATAATCACGAATCCGTCGCGGGTGCGTAGCTGTATACCGGCGTGACGGGTTGCCCGCCAGGCCAGGCCGCCGAGGCTGAAAAAAGTCAAAAAGGTGGTCAAAAAAGCAAAATAGGTTCGCTCTTTATTCAGCAGAGCGATAACCATCGGCGGCAGCATAGACAGGCTGTACAGAAGAACCAGAAACCCGCAGAGATGAAGCACAACCCGCAGCTGGGAGACATGTAACGAATCGTTGAACTTCACAACAGAACTCCGCGCAAGAACCTGTTCCGGGGGAAAATCACCGGAAGTTAGAGTGAATATTATGAGCCAAAATAATCAGGGCGCTGTATTTTAACGACTTCTGTGAATATCTGTCTGCCTCTTGCATCCTTTTCTTCAAATCTGGCGGATGAACAGCGTATAATCCGGCTCCTTTTGTCTATTTTTTCTTCGGAAGCATTATGAGCGCAATTTCCCTGATCCAGCCGGATCGTGACCTTTTCTCGTGGCCCCAGTACTGGGCGGCCTGCTTTGGACCGGCGCCGTTCCTGCCGATGTCCCGGGAAGAGATGGACCAACTGGGCTGGGATAGCTGCGATATCATTCTGGTCACGGGCGATGCCTACGTTGACCACCCGAGCTTCGGTATGGCCATCTGCGGCCGCATGCTTGAAGCGCAGGGCTTCCGCGTGGGGATCATCTCCCAGCCAGACTGGAACAGCAAAGACGACTTTATGCGTCTGGGTAAACCGAACCTGTTCTTCGGCGTGACCGCCGGCAACATGGACTCGATGATCAACCGTTATACCGCCGACCGTAAGCTGCGCCATGACGATGCGTACACACCGGATAACGTGGCGGGCAAACGCCCTGACCGCGCCACGCTGGTCTACACCCAGCGCTGTAAAGAAGCCTGGAAAGATGTGCCGGTGATCCTGGGCGGCATCGAGGCGAGCCTGCGTCGTACCGCGCACTATGATTACTGGTCTGATACCGTGCGCCGCTCGGTGCTGGTGGACTCCAAAGCCGACATGCTGATTTACGGTAACGGCGAGCGTCCACTGGTAGAAGTGGCGCACCGTCTGTCGCAGGGCGAGCCGGTGAGCAGCATCCGCGACGTGCGCAACACCGCCATCATGGTGAAAGAAGCGCTGCCGGGCTGGCGCGGGGTGGATTCCCGCATCATCGATATGCCGGGCAAAATCGATCCTATCCCGCACCCGTATGGCGAAGATCTGCCGTGCGCCGATAACAAACCGGTTGAGCCAAAGAAAGCGGAAGCGAAGGCAATCGTCGTGCAGCCGCCGCGCCCGAAACCGTGGGAAAAGACCTATGTGCTGCTGCCGTCCTACGAGAAGGTGAAAGCCGATAAGGTGCTCTACGCCCACGCGTCCCGTATTCTGCACCATGAAACCAACCCCGGCTGTGCGCGTGCGTTGATGCAGAAGCACGGCGAGCGTTTTATCTGGATCAACCCACCGGCGATCCCGCTCTCCACCGAAGAGATGGACAGCGTCTTTGCGCTGCCGTACAAACGCGTGCCGCACCCGGCGTACGGCAACGCCCGTATCCCGGCGTATGAGATGATCCGCTTCTCGATCAACATTATGCGCGGCTGCTTCGGCGGCTGTTCCTTCTGCTCCATTACCGAGCACGAGGGGCGCATTATTCAGAGCCGTTCTGAAGATTCGATCATCAACGAGATCGAAGCCATTCGCGATACCGTGCCTGGCTTTACCGGGGTGATCTCCGACCTCGGCGGCCCAACGGCCAATATGTACATGCTGCGCTGTAAATCGCCGCGCGCGGAGCAAACCTGCCGCCGTCTCTCCTGTGTCTATCCGAGCATTTGCGAACATATGGACACCAACCACGAGCCGACGATCAACCTCTATCGCCGCGCGCGTGATCTGAAGGGTATCAAGAAAATCCTGATTGCCTCCGGGGTACGTTACGACATCGCTGTGGAAGATCCGCGTTACATCAAAGAGCTGGCGACGCACCACGTCGGTGGCTATCTGAAGATTGCGCCGGAGCACACCGAAGAAGGCCCGCTGTCGAAAATGATGAAGCCGGGGATGGGCAGCTACGATCGCTTTAAACAGCTGTTCGATACCTACTCAAAGCAGGCAGGGAAAGAGCAGTACCTGATCCCGTACTTCATCTCCGCCCACCCGGGTACGCGCGATGAAGACATGGTGAACCTGGCGCTGTGGCTGAAACAGCGTCGCTTCCGTCTGGATCAGGTGCAGAACTTCTATCCGTCACCGCTCGCCAACTCCACAACCATGTACTACACCGGCAAAAACCCGCTGAGTAAAATTGGTTACAAGAGTGAAGACGTGGTGGTGCCGAAAGGGGATAAACAGCGTCGTCTGCACAAAGCGCTGCTGCGCTACCACGATCCGGCTAACTGGCCGCTGATCCGCCAGGCGCTGGAAGAGATGGGGAAAAAGCATCTGATTGGCTCGCGTCGCGACTGTCTGGTGCCGGCACCAACGCTGGATGAGATGCGCGAAGCGCGTCGCCAGAACCGCCATACGCGCCCGGCGCTGACCAAGCATACGCCAATTGTGCATCAGCGTTCGAACGGTAGCGCGGGAACGAAAAAGAATGTGAAACGTAAGAGCGGCTAGTCTCATTGCCCGGTGGCGCTTCGCTTACCGGGCCTACAACTCAGATCGTAGGCCGGGCAAGGCGCAGCCGCCACCCGGCTTTTTACTACCCGCCAAACTGATCCGGATCGGGCCCTAAACGCTTGCCCTGATCCAGTTTCGCAATCTCGCCCAGCTCATCTTTATCCAGGCGGAAATCCCAGACGTCGAAGTTCTCGGCGATGCGCGATGGCGTGACCGATTTCGGGATCACCACCAGGCCGTTGTCCAGGTGCCAGCGAATGACAATCTGCGCCGGGGTTTTGCCATATTTATCCGCCAGATCGCGTATAATTTTCTGGTCGAACACCCCTTCACCGCCCTGAGCCAGCGGGCTCCAGGATTCGGTCTGGATTTTGTGTGTGGCGTTCCAGGCGTGAAGCTGGCGCTGCTGCATCAGCGGGTGCAGTTCAATCTGATTAATCACCGGTACAACGCCCGTTTCGTCAATCAGACGCTGCAGGTGATGAACCTGGAAGTTACAGACGCCGATGCTTTTCACCAGCCCCTCTTTTTGCAGTTCAATCATCCCTTTCCAGGCATCAACATAATGGTCGATAGCCGGAACCGGCCAGTGCATCAGATACAGATCGACGAAATCGAGCTGGAGTTTCTCCAGGCTCTCCTGCAGCGCTTCGCGCGGGCGCTTTTGGTCGTCGTTCCACAGTTTGGTGGTGATAAATAGGTCGTCACGGGGCATACCGGCGCTGGCCAGTGCTTTCCCCACGCCGTCCTCGTTTTTGTAGGCGGCGGCGGTATCAATGGACCGATAGCCGACTTCCAGTGCTTTATGAATGGCGGAGACGACCTCGTCGTTACCGGCTTTCCATACACCTAGCCCCAACTGGGGCATCACGTTGCCGTCCTGCAGCTTGATTACGGTTTGGTTTGCCATTTTTCCTCCTTCAGGTGCGCATCGCCGGAGGGGGACTCCGGCGATGGGGTGTGCATTAAGTCTGGACGAAATGTCAAAAAACGAAAGGCAGGATGCCAAAAACGCTTAGCGCGCCGCCTCGTAGATACGACGGCTAACGTCCAGCGTAATGTCGCCGTGTTCGCCCAGCTGAGTCATGCCGTGTTCTTCAAGTTTAGCCAGCAGGGCAGGGATAGAGCTGCCATCCAGACCATAGCCGGACAGACGCGTCGGCACGCCCAGGCCTTCAAAGAAGTTGCGGGTCGCTTCGATTGCCGCATCGATACGCGCGTCGTCAGAACCTTCGGTGATGTTCCAGACGCGTTCCGCGTACTGCAGCAGTTTGGCGCGTTTGGTATCACGTTTTTCGTTCCACAGGGCCGGCAGAACCACCGCCAGCGTCTGGGCGTGATCCAGACCGTGCATCGCCGTCAGTTCATGGCCCAGCATGTGGGTTGCCCAGTCCTGCGGCACGCCTGCGCCAATCAGGCCGTTCAGCGCCTGCGTTGCAGCCCACATCACGTTGGCACGCACGTCGTAGTTTTCTGGCTCTTTCAGCGCCTTCGGACCCTCTTCGACCAGCGTCAGCAGAATGCCTTCCGCAAAACGATCCTGAATTTTGGCATCCACCGGATAAGTCACGTACTGCTCAACGGTGTGAACAAAGGCGTCGACCACGCCGTTCGCGACCTGACGCGCGGGCAGGGTGTAGGTGTACACCGGATCGAGGATCGCGAATACGGGCTGAACGTGCTCGTTCATAAAGGCCTGTTTGTCTCCGGTGGTTTTACGGGAGATCACCGCGCCTTTGTTGGATTCAGAACCGGTGGCTGGCAGGGTCAGCACGGAGCCCATCGGGATCGCGCTTTTAATGTCGCTGCCGCGGGTTTCCAGGATATGCCATGGGTCGATACCGTCGGCGTAGTGTGCTGCCGCGGCGATGAACTTCGTGCCGTCCAGCACGGAACCCCCGCCGACAGCCAGCAGGAAGGTGATGTTTTCTTCGCGGGCGATTTTCACCGCGTTCATCAGCGTTTCATAAGAAGGGTTTGGCTCGATACCGCCAAACTCGCGTACGTCCAGACCTTCCAGTGCGCTGTAAACCTGATCCAGCACGCCGGTTTTTTTCACGCTGCCGCCACCGTAGGTGATCAGCACGCGGGCGTCAGCGGGGATCTGTGCACGCAGATCGGCGATAGCGCCTTTACCAAACAGGATGTGGGTTGGGGTATGGAGATTAAAATTATTCATGGCTCGTTCCCTATCGTGGGTGAAAAATCGTGGCGGCGCGGATGGCTACCTGATGCTGCACATTGTGGCTGCCCGGGGATATCCTCTCAATGCACATTCCTGCCGATGTCTTGCCCATTTCTACAGAGCACTGGAGAAACGTCAGGAAAATGCGCAGACTGTGAGGGTCGCAAACCGTACCCGGAGTAACGCTAAATGAACCGTGAAGCCATCTGTCTTCAGCTCACTTCGCAGATTAAGAGACTGATTGATAAGCAAAATAACCCAGGCGAACTGCTGCCGGATATTCGCCTGCTCTACGGGACGCAGCCGGGAACGCGGACGCCGGTGATGTATCAGCCGGGCATCGTTTTTCTCTTTTCCGGCCATAAAATTGGTTATATCAATGAACGCGTGTTCCGTTATGACACCAATGAATATCTGCTGCTGACAGTACCTTTACCCTTCGAATGTGAAACCTTCGCGACAGAGGAGGTACCGCTGGCGGGGATCCGCGTGAATGTCGATATTCTTCAGCTACAGGAGCTGCTGATGGACATTGGCGAAGACGAGCTTTTCCAGCCGTCAATGGCGGCGAGCGGCATTAACTCAGCCACGCTGTCAGAGGAGATCCTCTGTGCCATTGAGCGTCTGCTGGACGTGATGGAGAGACCGCTGGATGCGCGTATTCTGGGTAAGCAAATCATCCGCGAAATTCTCTATCATGTGCTGCTGGGGCCGGGTGGCGGGGCACTACTGGCGCTGGTCAGTCGGCAGACCCACTTCAGCCTGATAAGCCGCGTGCTCAAGCGCATCGAAAGCCAGTACACGGAAAACCTCAGCGTTGACCAGCTGGCGGCGGAAGCGAACATGAGCGTCTCGGCGTTTCACCACAACTTTAAGTCGGTGACCAGCACCTCGCCGCTGCAATACCTTAAAACCTACCGTCTGCATAAGGCGCGGATGCTGATGATCCACGACGGCATGAAGGCCAGCGCGGCGGCGATGCGGGTCGGATATGAGAGTGCGTCGCAGTTTAGTCGGGAGTTTAAGCGCTACTTCGGCGTCACGCCGGGGGAAGATGCGTCACGCATCCGAACCATGCAGGGAGTCTGACGGCAAACGTAGGCCGGGTAAGCGATAGCGCCACCCGGCTTTTATTTATGCACTGCAGTACTTCTTCTTAATCACCACCGCAATCGTTCCCACCAGTCCAGCCACCAGCAGGAACATCGGCAGCACCATCAGGAAGGTCATTACCTGGTCTTCATGGTGCTTCACAAACGGGATCATGTTCAGCGCATAGCCGAGAGTGGTAACGACACCCACCCATAACAACGCGCTCAGCCAGTTAAAGAACTGGAAGCGGCGGTTCGACAGGCCGGAAATGCCTGCCATGGTGGGCAGCAGGGTGCGAACAAAGGCCAGAAAACGCCCGGCCAGCAAGGCCAGCAGGCCATGCCTGTCAAACATGCAGGTCGCACGCTGATGGTATTTATGCGGTAGCTGCGCCAGCCAGCCCTTCACGACGCGCGTGTTGCCGAGCCAGCGGCCCTGCAGATAGCTCAGCCAGCAGCCCAGGCTTGCCGCGGAGGTGAGGATCACCATGGTCGGCGCGAAGTCCATGACACCTTTACCGATTAACGCCCCCGCAAGCAAAAGGAGGCTATCACCGGGTAAAAATGAGGCTGGCAGTAATCCATTTTCCAGAAACAGGGTCGCGAACATCACGAAATAGACGATACCTACAACGTGAGGATCGGTCAGTGCGGCGAAGTCGTGTTGCCAGAGCGCCGCGATAATATCTTGAATAACAGCCATGGACTTTCCTGTGGAACAACAGATATAGCACTATTGTACTCCCTTATTTGCCCGATGGGGTTGATCGCGGGCGCAACTAATGCAGACTTTTCTGGTGGCGGTGTCCACAAAAGCATCCATGGAGTACATGTTTGCCAGCACTCTACACGATACGCGCAAACCCTGCTGCTAAATCGGCAACTAAATCGTCCGCGTTTTCTAAACCGATATGCAGGCGAATCAGGGTGCCGCTGAAGTCCACTTCACCGCCAGGGCGCAGGGCCGCAATCTGCTCCGGCTGATTAGGCAGGATCAGGGATTCAAACCCGCCCCAGGAGTAGGCCATGCTGAAGAGGGTAAAATTATCCAGATAGCTTGCCAGCTCGTCATTATTCAGCCGTTTTTTTAGAACGAATGAGAACAAACCGCTGCTGCCCGTAAAGTCTCGTTGCCAGAATTCATGCCCTTTACTGCCCGGCAGTGCCGGATGGTTGACGCGCTCAACCTGCGGGTGCTGCGCCAGCCACTCAGCTATCTTCAGGCTGCTTTCGTGATGCTGACGCAGGCGCACCCCCAGCGTGCGGATGCCTCGGCTGGTCATGTAGGCGGTATCGGCATCGACCATCTGCCCCATCAGGTAGGCATTTTCCCGCAGCTGATCCCAGCAGCGGGCGTTAGAAACGGCCGTGCCGATCATCCCGTCTGAGTGGCCAATCAGATATTTGGTCGCCGCCTGAATGGAGATATCAATGTCGAATTCCAGCGCTTTAAACAGCACGCCTGCCGCCCAGGTGTTGTCGATCATGATAATCGCCTCTGGTGCTTTGCTGCGCACGGCTTTCACAATGGCCGGCACGTCGTGTACTTCCATGGTGATCGAACCCGGAGATTCCAGGAACACAATGCGCGTGTTGGGCTGAATAAGCTCTGCGATGCCTTCGCCAATCAGCGGATCGAACCAGCCCGTGGTTACGCCGAATCGGGAGAGGATTTTGGTGCAGAAATCCTGACTCGGTTCATAGGCGGTGTTGGTCATCAGAATATGGTCGCCCTGTTCCACGAACGCGAGAATGGTGTTGGCGACTGCCGCCGCACCGCACGGAAACAGCGCGCAGCCTGCGCCGCCTTCCAGCTCGCACATGGCTTCCTGCAGTGAGAAGTGGGTTAGCGTGCCACGACGTCCGTAAAACAGCCCGCCTTTGGCGCGGTTACGCGTGGCGATTTTTTTGTCCTCTACGGTATCAAACACCAGCGAGGAGGCCCGTTGGATCACGCTGTTCACCGAACCCTGAGTATATTTCTTGCTGCGCCCGGCCTGTACCAGCGTGGTATCAAGATGCTTCTTGGTCATGTTCGCTAACCCTGTTTTTATACGTCTGGACGTCCAGACTACCACGAATGTGAAAATCTGCACCCGGATGCTTATCGAATAAGCAGAAAATATTAGCAAAAAACCGCATAAGAAATTTTTACTGCGTAAGCGCAAGGAATATGAGCGAAAATTGCGGCACTATGTAAATAGTAATGAGAACGACTATCAATTCGACGATGTTTTGATATTATTACGTTCAGATTTTGTGATTTGCGTCCTGGAGATACAGAGTGGGTAATAATTTGATGCAGACGGATCTCTCCGTTTGGGGCATGTATCATCATGCTGACATCGTGGTTAAGATTGTGATGATCGGCCTGATTCTGGCGTCCGTGATCACGTGGGCTATCTTCTTTGGCAAGAGCGCCGAGCTGATTTCTCAGAAGCGCCGCCTCAAGCGTGAGCAACAGCAGCTGGCTGAAGCCCGCTCTCTGGATCAGGCGTCTGACATGACCTCATCCTTCCACGCGAAAAGCCTTACCACCCTGTTAGTTAACGAAGCGCAAAACGAGCTGGAACTCTCCGCAGGCAGTGAAGATAACGAAGGTATTAAAGAACGTACCGGCTTCCGTCTGGAGCGTCGCGTCGCCGCCGTGGGCCGTCATATGGGCCGGGGCAATGGATATCTGGCGACCATCGGGGCCATCTCGCCGTTCGTGGGGCTGTTCGGTACGGTCTGGGGCATCATGAACAGCTTTATCGGGATTGCGCAAACCCAAACGACGAACCTGGCGGTAGTTGCACCGGGTATCGCCGAAGCGCTGCTGGCGACCGCTATCGGTCTGGTTGCGGCGATCCCTGCGGTGGTTATCTATAACGTCTTCGCACGCATGATTGGCAGCTATAAAGCCACTCTCGGTGACGTCGCCGCGCAGGTTCTGCTGCTGCAAAGCCGCGATCTTGATCTGAATGCCAGTGCCGCTAAACCGGTGCACGCGGCGTCCAAACTGCGCGTAGGTTAATGAATTATGGCAATGCGTCTTAATGAAAATCTGGACGATAACGGCGAAATGCATGAAATCAACGTGACGCCGTTTATCGACGTTATGCTGGTTCTGCTGATTATCTTCATGGTTGCTGCGCCGCTGGCGACGGTCGACGTGAAGGTAAACCTGCCGGCCTCGTCCAGCCAGCCGCAGCCGCGCCCGGAAAAGCCCATCTATCTGTCGGTGAAAGCAGATAAATCGATGTTCCTCGGCAACGACCCGGTGACGGCTGACTCTGTCATCCCGGCGCTGGATCAGCTCACTGGCGGTAAGAAAGACACGACGGTCTTCTTCCGTGCGGATAAAACCGTTGATTACGAGACCATGATGAAGGTCATGGATACGCTGCATCAGGCGGGTTATCTGAAGATTGGACTGGTCGGCGAAGAGAAAGCGGCCGCGAAATAACGAAGAAGCTGGCGAAAGCCGGCTTTTTTTATGCCTGTCGGGTTATTCGTGTTTGTTATCCGTCGACGCGGGAGAGAGGGCTGCCAGCACGTCCTCGTCAAGCGCGACGCTGGTGACGTTTGAGGTACGATACTCGCCGTCGGACAGTTTGCGCGTCAGGCGCAGGGTTGCGGTTTCTCTGGCCAGCAGATACTGATAATTGGCCTCCAGACGCCCCAGAAGCTTCTCTTTCAGCTCGGGCCGTTGTTCGATGATGGCATTCATCACGGCGCCGTAAATCTCTTCCTTGACCTGTAAGGGATAAATCTCGCGGCGGTTCTGCCATTTCAGGCGCACCAGCGTCGCCGGAATGGAAACCAGATCCTGGGTAATACGCGTCATCTCGGCGTTTTTGGTGTTACGCAAAGCCTCGAGATTTTGCTTTAAGATAAATTCGTCACTTTTTTTCTCATCTAAAGTCAAATAGACATCGTTATCTTTAACGTCTTTCACATTAATCTTCCCCCAGGTTATAAAAAATAGGGTTGTTTTTTTCTCGCGTAATTAGATTAAGCCAAATTTCATTGCCCGCTTCATTTATTTCTTTGGTCTTTTCGGCCATTATTTGACTTAGTTTCTGGGCATCTATTTCGCCTTCTGCCTGCAGGTCATTCAACAGGTGGACAAAGGCTTCAATTTTGATGGCGCGAAATAAGCGATCCTTTATATGACGATCGTGCTCTTCCAGCAACATATTACGGGATTTGCCGCTACGGGAGACACCAATTAATATGTCAGGCTCAAAATCAGCGAGCTTTCTTTTTCCCTGAGTGAAATTAGCCTCTTTTTCTGCTTCCGTCGGTTGCTGTTCCACAGGCGTGATGTGGTACTTAGCCGGGACGAGATAGTCGGGCAACATTTTTTAATTTCCTTTAATTTCAACAAGGTGGGGAAGATAAAGGCGTGAGATTCGTTGACAATATCATGAGGCAATTTTAAAATCAAAAAAAATGGAGCCAACCCATGAACAGCATCTTTTTTACGGTCATTACATTACTATTACTGACCGCTGGTGTTCTTTTATTGATGCAGGAGTTCAATAAAACGAAAGAGTCGAAAGACACCAGTGAAACCCCACAGCCTGAACTGATGACTAAAGAGGAAGGTGAAGACCATTTCTCTGTTTTGATGAACTCGGTGACGCCGGTTTGGTACTGGCGGGTGAACCATGAATATATCGACTTTTTGCACGCGACAATAAAGCGGATGAAAATGTCGGAAATTAATGACACGCCGGGCCTGTTTGAAGCGCAGCGTCGCTGCAGTGACCTGAATTCAGCGGTCTATAAATATTACGACAATATCAAAAAGCGCTGTCTGAATGGTGAGAAGGTCTCGTATTCCGATTTAGACGTATTAAACCTGCGTCAGTGCTTTCGCGAGTTCAGCCTGGAAGCCTATCCGGAGCTGGTGGTGCTGGTCTGGCCGGAGTATGCGCGCCCTGAGGTGGATCCTGACAACGTGTAATGGTTAGTTGTTGCAAACAGTCAGCGCCGTTGCGATATACTGAGTGCTGGTTTCGTTTGCAGACAGGACTTTATGGAACGCTTCTTTGAAAACGCTATGTACGCCTCGCGCTGGATACTGGCACCCGTCTATTTTGGCCTTTCGCTGGCGCTGATTGCGCTCACGATTAAGTTCTTCCAGGAAATCTTGCATGTTCTGCCGAACATCTTTTCCATTGCCGAAGCAGATTTGATTCTGGTTCTGCTGTCACTGGTGGATATGACGCTGGTGGGCGGCTTACTGGTGATGGTGATGTTCTCTGGCTATGAGAATTTTGTCTCCCAGCTTGATATCGACGCGCGTAAAGAAAAGCTGAGCTGGCTGGGCAAAATGGATGCCACGTCGCTGAAGAATAAAGTGGCCGCCTCGATTGTGGCGATCTCCTCCATTCACCTGTTACGCGTGTTCATGGACGCAAAGAATGTCCCGGACAACAAACTGATGTGGTATGTCATTATCCATCTCACGTTTGTGCTTTCGGCGTTTGTGATGGGGTATCTGGATAAGATCAGCAAGAAGTAATTTCCTTCTTAACCACCCTCTCCCTGTGGGAGAGGGCGGGGGTGAGGTGGAACATACGGCTGTGGAGGTCATTCCGTTCACTTTATGTTCCTTGCTACTCTGTAACAACATGACCCGTGAACGTGCCAGGGTGGCTCAATCGCCGCCGCCCTGGCGACCCGGGCTCCCGGCGGTAAATCGCCGCTTCGCGGTGCCTTCGGCTTATTCCTTCCGGCTTATCGGGGACGGGCGGATGTAACGTCCCTGTAAAGCCGCCCTCTCGGCGCATCCATGCGCCTCGCCCCGGCCTGCAGGAAACGCCTCAGCGATTTACAGCCGGACCAGGGCATCGCTGAATGCTCTCAGTCATTCTGAGAGCAGTGTTATCGCTTATGGTTAAAAATTACTGGGGAACCCTCCGCCCTGTGGGAGAGGGCAACAGGCCGCACTATTTATCCGACGACGCCTGCCACAGATTCAACTCTCCATCCGCAACATGCTTATCAATGCGTATCAGCTCCTCTTCGCTAAAGCGCAGGTTTTTCAGCGCCTGAACGTTCTCTTCCAGCTGTTCCGGGTGGCTCGCACCAATCAGCACGGACGTTACGCGCTCATCTTTCAGCAGCCAGCTTAGCGCCATCTGCGCCATTGTCTGACCACGTGCCTGTGCCATCTCATTGAGCAAGCGCAGACTGTTCAGATTGGCTTCGGTCAGCATCTTCTGCGTCAGCCCGCGCACTTTATTCCCCTCGCGCTGCATCCGCGAACCTTCAGGAATACCGTTGAGGTATTTTCCGGTCAGCAACCCCTGCGCCAGTGGGGTAAACGCAATACAGCCAGTACCGTTTTGCTTTAGCGTCTCCAGCAGGCCGGTTTTATCCACCCAGCGGTTAAGCAGGTTGTACGACGGCTGATGGATGAGCAGTGGGATTTTCCATTCGCGAAGCAGGTCAGCCATTTTCTGCGTGCGCGCCGTTGAATAGGACGAAATTCCGACATACAGCGCTTTACCGCTCTGCACCGCATGGGCCAGCGCGGCAGCGGTCTCTTCCATCGGCGTGTTCTCGTCCACGCGATGGGAATAGAAAATATCCACATATTCCAGACCCATACGCTTCAGGCTCTGGTCGAGGCTGGCGAGCAGATATTTGCGCGAGCCGCCCGAGCCATACGGTCCCGGCCACATGTCGTAACCCGCTTTGGTGGAGATAATCAGCTCGTCGCGACAGGCGGCAAAATCCTCCCGCAGCAGGCGACCAAAGTTCTCTTCCGCGCTCCCCGCAGGCGGGCCGTAGTTATTGGCAAGATCGAAATGGGTGATACCGAGGTCGAAGGCTTTACGCAGTAGCGCACGCTGGGTGTCGAGCGGCTGAACGTGGCCGAAGCTATGCCACAGGCCAAGCGACAGCGCAGGCAGGCGCAGCCCGCTTTTGCCACAGTAGCGGTACTGCATATTTTCATAACGGCCGGGGTTAGGGTGCCAGGACATGATGTCTCCTTTCTTATCGATGAATTTTCGAAACAGCGTTTTCATTCTTTGATTATCAAACCATAAATCTGCTCGTGAAGCGATGTCGCGGCGGGAAAGGCCTCTAAGCGTTAATCGGTGCTGTGGTACCTGTGAAGCCACGCTAACGAAAAATAGTTACAAAAGGTTATAATTTCCTCGTTTCCTGCCGATAACGAGAGTAGTACTCGCCTCTGGGCGAACTCACCCTCACGGCAAGGAATACTTATGAACATGCTCCGTAATTTCACGATCCGTTTCGTCATGCTGACGATCCTGGGGATCTTTTGTTTAATGTGGGCAGGCGTTGGACTCTACAGCACCTGGTCCCTCTCTCGCGTTTCGGATGGCAATGAAGTCGATCGCCAGCTGGTGAAACAGATGACCATACTCAGCGAGGGCAACGATCAGTATTTCCGCTTTGTCACCCGACTGAGCCGCGCGATGGAAGTCAAAGCCGCCGGCGGTACACCGGATCTGGCCTCCGCCCAGCAGGCGCTGGATAACATGGGCAAAAAACTGGCCGAGATGAAAGCGATCTCTCCGGGTCCGATGGATGAACAGGTCTCCTCCCGGGTGATCGGCACCTGGCAGGCGCTGCTCGAGCAGGGCGTTACGCCACAAATGCAGCAGGCGAAGCTGGGTGCGCTGGATGGTTATCGCCAGCAGGCTAATAACGTCACGCCACAGCTGAGCCGTGCGTTTGGTGCGGCCGCTGAGGAGTTCAATAACGCCGCTGCGAAGGCCCTCGACAGTACCCGCGTAGTGGTGGATGGCCTGACCAGCATGACCCGCACGGTGATTATTGCCGCCACCGTGATTGGTCTGCTGATCCTGCTCTTTAGCGACCGTTACCTGGTGGCGATGCTGGTGAAACCGCTGGACCGAATTCGTCAGCAGTTCCGCCAGATTGCGCAGGGCGATCTCAGCCAGCCCATTGAACCGTTTGGTCGTAACTGTGTGGGACAGCTGGTGCCGTTGCTGAGTGCCATGCAGGACAGCCTGCGCGAGGCGGTCAGCACGATCCGCGCGGGCAGTGAAAATATCTGGCGCGGGGCGACCGAGATCTCCAGCGGTAACAACGATCTCTCCTCCCGTACCGAAGAGCAGGCAGCCGCGCTGGAAGAGACAGCAGCCAGCATGGAGCAACTCACTGCCACCGTGAAGCTGAACGCCGAAAGCGCACGTCAGGCAAGCCAGCTGGCGGATGTGGCATCGACCACGGCCAGCCGCGGTGGCTCGCTGGTGGAGGAGGTGGTGACCACCATGAGCGGTATTTCCGACAGCTCGAAGAAAATTGCTGAAATCACCACCGTGATTAACAGTATCGCCTTCCAGACCAATATCCTGGCGCTCAACGCAGCAGTGGAAGCGGCGCGAGCGGGTGAGCAAGGCCGTGGCTTTGCCGTGGTGGCAGGTGAGGTGCGTAATCTGGCCAGCCGCAGCGCCAACGCGGCGAAAGAGATTGAAGGGCTGATTGCCGATTCCGTCGCTCGCGTCGAGCAGGGGGCTCAACTGGTGAACGACACGGGGACCACCATGGAAGCGATTCTGCGCGATGTAACGGAAGTGACCACCATCATGAAGCAGATTGCGTCAGCCTCTGAGGAGCAAAGCAAAGGCATTTCCCAGGTCGGGGTTGCCATTACGCAGATGGACGGTGTGACCCAGCAAAACGCCTCGCTGGTGGAGCAGGTCTCCGCCGCGGCAGCGGCACTTGAGCGGCAGACCGAAGAGCTTCAGCGTTCGGTGCAGAAGTTCCGCCTCACGGCATAACATGTAAAGGCCGCCTCGTGCGGCCTTTCACCGGATTGTTCTCAGGAATGTGGTGGCAAGTTTTCACTCAGTGGGCGACGGACAGGGGAATTTCAACGCTATTATTTGTTGTCAAAAATCGTTTCGGGAATATGCTTTCAAAAACCGATAAGCGAGGCAATAAATGGACACGTTGCTTTTACCCGGCCAGAACCCCCGTGCCTGGGCAGAAACTATGATCAACCTGGAGGCCAGGAAACTGGTTAATACGGCCAATACGGTAGCGGCTATGCATCTTCAGGATGGTTTTATCCGGATTCAGTTTGTAGATGAGATCAGGGCATTCATCATGGCTCAATTTGAGGCCGCACGCCGGGCAAAAACGGATGATGACTGTATGGCCTGTCTGCAGGCATTGCGTGCTGAGAATACCAGTCTGCTTGAACAGTCCCGTGCTCTTAAAACCGGCTATGCAAAACTCTATGCCGAGGTGAAGGTTGTCCGGGACGAGAACAAAATTGTGGGCTACATCATCTCGGCTGTTGACGTGGTGGTAGCAGGGGCGGCTATCTTTGGCGGGATCGTCATGATGTCCTCCATGACGCCGGTGGGCGTGGTGGCCGGTGCCGTGATTGTTGTTAACGGGCTTAACACTATTTCACGTGAGGCCGCACACAACCTCCTCGGTGATAAGCAAACGGAGGGAATTTTCGCTGACGGCTCGATGGAGGTCGCAGAATTCCTGGGCTTCAGCCGGCAGCAAGGGCTGGGGACCTATAAGGCTGTCACGCTCTTCAGTGAAGTCTACGGCGCGTATGGTCTGAGGCTGAAACCCGAAGCACAACGGCTGTGGTACTGGACCAGGCCCGATTTCTTCAGGAAAGTATCTGATACGCCACGTCCCGCGATGGCGCTTAAAATTGCGGGATGGGGTGTTAAAGCCAAAGTGGCGCTTGATTTACTGACTATCGAGCCTGCCGGGAAATAGTCTTTTGCAGGCGGAATGCTTTCCAGCCCAGAACTGGTGGAAAGGTCACCCAGGCGATGATCAGGACAACAAGGGAACTCATGCCCCCGGAAAGAATGTGTGTCCGGCTGCCGATGATAAGGGTGACCAGCATAACCAGAACCAGCGCGACCGTGACCCATACCGAAACCCGGAAGCGCCGTGAGAGCGCATCGATGAGATGCTGCATTGTGCCTCCGGCTGCTGTGAGTCGGCCCTGTAAATTGTCTACTTCGCTTTTGCTGAAACCCGCCTCAAGCAGGTCTTTCTCACTGATAGCCATCACGTCCTCCCTAATCAGGCGAAAGTATACTGTATCAGACCAATAATCCCCAGGTGACCAGCGTAAGCAAAATAAAAGAAATTACGGAGAATGGACGCTGAAAACTTACCGAAGAAAGTTCAGTACATAAGGAAACCGCAAGCAGGGGGCTACCCGTAACGATTGCGGCAATACTTCCTGTTTCTCAATCGGAACCGAGAGAATATAAAAACCCAGCGTAATAGCTGGGTTTCTTTATCATATCGGTTTGAAATGCAGACCTACGGCGTTTATCAGTGCGTCGCTTCACCAATCAGCGCGCCTGAACCCGCACCCACAGCGGCACCTTTCAGTACGCTGTTGCCCGTTACGGCAGCGGCACCTGCACCAACAACAGCGCCTACGGCACCGCCTTTACGCGCGGCTTTACCTTTGTCACCGTTTTTGAACATCGCACCCGTGCCTGCACCTACGACCGCGCCGCCTACGGTGGATTTCAGATCTTTACCTGTGGCCGCCCCAATCGCCGCGCCTGCTACCGCACCGGCGGCGGTTTTATCCATCGCCATACCTGAGGTAGAAAAAAGAAGGATGCTGATCACCAGCGCTGTATTGATTGATTTCATAACAAATCCTTTGTGACTGCTGTCGGTTGAAACGTCGCTTCTCGCCGTCTGGCTGGAGAAAAACGTCCGCATAGTGCCAGTAATACCGGCCCAACCCTTAAGCTAATCATGCCCTGGGCAAGGATTTGCCTGGCCGGGCGGTTACCCGCCCGGCAGTGCATCACGCCTGACGCTTATCTTCGGTTTTGGTCTCGAAGTCGCTCGCCGCGTGGCGTTCGTGGAGTTGCTCGTTAAGCTCACCGTTGGTGCGGTTCACAATCCGTCCGCGCTTCACGGCAGGGCGGTTCGCTACGTCTTTCGCCCAGCGCTGGACGTTGGTGTACTTCTCTGCGTCCAGGAACTCGGCGGCGTTGTAGACGCTGCCCAGCGCCACGCAGCCAAACCACGGCCAGACCGCCATATCGGCGATGGTGTATTCTTCACCCGCCACGTAACGGCCGCGGGCGAGCTGTTTATCCAGCACGTCGAACAGGCGCTTGGCTTCCATCGTGAAGCGGTCAATCGCGTACTCGATCTTCACCGGCGCATAGTTGTAGAAATGGCCGAAACCGCCACCGAGGAACGGGGCCGCGCCCTGCAGCCAGAACAGCCAGTTCAGGGTTTCCGTGCGGCCAGCCGGATCTTTTGGCAGGAAATGCCCGAACTTCTCTGCCAGATAGAGCAGGATGTTTCCGGATTCAAATACGCGCGTTGGCGGGGTGGTGGAGTGGTCACGAAGCGCCGGTATTTTCGAGTTCGGGTTCACCTCAACAAAGCCACTGGAGAACTGATCGCCTTCACCGATGCGGATCAGCCACGCGTCGTACTCCGCGCCCGTTACGCCCAGCGCCAGCAGCTCTTCGAGCATGATCGTCACTTTCTGGCCGTTCGGCGTGCCCAGGGAGTAAAGCTGCAGCGGGTGCGAACCGACGGGCAGATCTTTCTCATGCGTGGCACCAGAAACAGGACGGTTGATGTTGGCGAACGCCCCGCCGCCGTTCTTTTTCCATTCCCACACTTTGGGTGGCTGATAGGTATTTTCGTCTGACATGTTGGCCTGCCTTTTTTGTGATGTGTTGAGGCAGTGTAGCAGGAGATGAATAGACCGTTTAACGAACTGAGCGCAAAGGTCAGGGGAGGTGTATGATAACCCTACCTCTGTCAGGTTAATTACAACGTGCAGACGACGACAACCCTTCCAAAAATTGCCGCCTGCCTGTTTTAGGTTGGATACATGCGTAAAGGAAAGTTAAGCAGTGATGCGCCATTCGGGACGTTGTTAGGCTATGCGCCCGGTGGCGTGGCGATTTACTCTTCAAATTACGGCAGTCTGGACCCGCGTAAGTACCCGCAAGACGCGGATTTCCGCAGCTATATTGGCAACGAATACATGGGCCACAAGTGGCAGTGTGTGGAGTTCGCCCGCCGTTTTCTGTTCCTCAACTATGGCTTTGTGTTTACCGATGTCGGGATGGCGTGGGAGATCTTCTCCCTGCGTTTTTTGCGCCAGGTGGTGAACGATAATATTCTGCCGTTACAGGCTTTTGCCAACGGCTCGAAACGCGCGCCGCAGGCCGGGGCGCTGCTCATCTGGCAAAAGGGCGGCGAGTTCCATGAAACCGGCCATGTCGCGGTAATCACACAGCTTTTGGATGGTAAGGTCCGTATTGCCGAGCAGAATGTTATTCACTCCCCGCTTCCGCTCGGACAGCAGTGGACCCGCGAACTGCGCATGACCGTTGAGAACGGCTGTTACACGCTTCATGACACCTTCAGCGATACTGAAATCCTTGGCTGGATGATCCAGACGAACGACACGGAGCACAGCATTCCCCAGCCCGAACCTGACGGCGAACTGCTGAAAATCAGCGGTGCGCGGTTGAAGAATAAACGTCAATACGACGGAAAATGGCTCAACGAAAATGACGCCCTGCAGCAGGCCTACATCCGCGCCAACGGCCACGTTATTAATAACGATCCCTGCCACTATTTCACGATTACCGAAAGCGCCGAACAGGAGCTGATTAAAGCGACCAATGAACTGCATCTGATGTACCTGCATGCCACCGACAAAGTGCTGAAAGATGACAATTTACTGGCGCTTTTCGACATCCCCAAAATCCTCTGGCCGCGCCTGCGTCTCTCCTGGCAGTGGCGTCGCCACCATATGATCACCGGTCGTATGGATTTCTGTATGGATGAGCGCGGCATTAAGGTTTACGAGTACAACGCTGATTCCGCCTCCTGCCACACCGAGGGCGGGTTAATTCTGGAAGAGTGGGTCAAAAACGGCTATCGCGGCAATGGGCACAACCCGGCAGAAGGTTTGCTGGAGGAGTTGACCGGGGCGTGGAAACACAGCCATGCGCGTCCGTTCGTGCACATCATGCAGGACAACGATGTCGAAGAGGATTATCACGCGCTCTTCATTCAGCGCTCGCTGCTGCAGGCCGGGTTTGACACCAAAATTCTGCACGGTCTGGGCGCGCTGAGCTGGGATGCTGCCGGGCAGTTAATCGACGACGAAGGTCGCCACGTCAACTGCGTGTGGAAAACCTGGGCGTGGGAGACGGCAATCGAGCAGATTCGGGAGGTCAGCGAAACCGAATACGCTGCCGTGCCAATCCGTACCGGTCACCCGGCAGGCGAAGTACGGCTGATTGACGTCCTGCTGCGCCCGGAAGTGCTGGTGTTTGAACCGCTGTGGACGGTGATCCCTGGCAATAAGGCGATCCTGCCGGTGCTGTGGCAGCTGTTCCCTAACCACCGCTACCTGCTCGATACCGATTTTGAGGTTAACGCGCTGCTGAAACAGACCGGTTATGCCGTCAAACCCATTGCCGGCCGTTGCGGCAGTAATATCGATCTGATCAGCGCCCAGGATGAACTGCTGGATAAATCCAGCGGCAAGTTTGTCGATCGCAAGAATATCTACCAGCAGCTGTGGTGTTTGCCGAAGGTGGACGGCAAATATATTCAGGTCTGTACCTTTACCGTGGGCGGGAATTACGGCGGAACCTGCCTGCGTGGGGATGAAACGCTGGTGGTGAAAAAAGAGAGCGATATTGAACCGCTGATTGTGGTGAAGGATAAGTAACCGGGCAGAATCAGCATCCGCAGGGATAACCTGCGGATGCCTGAGGTTTATTCCTCGTCCTGCTGACTGATTTTCAAATCAATAATGCGACCGATCTGGTCATGATAGACCGTCAGCAAATTGTACTGGCTCATCTCTGAGATGATTTGCGGCGTCACGTTAAAGCTGCGGGCCAGCTCGTCGTGCTTAAGCGTTGCAGGGCGGTGATGTCGTCTTGCATGCGCGCGGCGGCGATTATATTGATACCACAGGATCAGCAGCCAGCCGTTTAGCGCGGCGATCAGTAAATAGATCAGCACCGTCTTAAAGGAGGCAATAATCACGCCCCAGCGGTAGTCGCTCTCGTTGGTTATCTGCATCCACAGGTTGGCATAGAGGAAAAAGAGAAATCCTCCCCAGGCCAGCAGGGTTAACGCTGCATCAAACAGCCGGGGCACCAGCCGATGTTCAGTCAGGATTAACGTGTTTTCGTTCATTGAATGCTCCCTTTACCTCTGTCCGGACTGATCCAGCGCGCGCGTGAGCGCTGGCGTTTAAGCATGACCTTTGGGAAGGCGACGAGGGTAGTGAACAGGCCGATCATCCAGTACACCATCGGAAACCAGATGATCCAGAAAAGCGAACTCGCCACGTTACGTTCATAGCGTCGCTCGATATACAAACTGACGAGGAACTGCAGCAGGCACATCACCCCCAGCAGGAGCCCGGTGAATTCCGGCGGGAACAGGCTCGTGACGGTCAGGTTTGCCGGGAGCGGCGTGAGGGAGCTGATAATAAATAACAGCACCGTCACCGCATACGCGAACGCCCACAGCGTTGACAGGGCGTACTCTAAAAACAGCGGCCACATGCGATGATGCTCCCAGCGCAGGATCTTGCGTAGATTGACCAGAAACACCTCCGCGCCGCCCTGAGCCCAGCGCAGGCGCTGTTTCCACAGCCCTTTTAGCGTCTCCGGCATCAGGATCCAGCACAGCGCGCGCGGCTCGAAAAAAATATCCCAGTGGCGAAGCTGAAGCTTCCAGCTGATGTCGATATCTTCGGTGATCATATCCGGGCTCCAGTATCCCACGTCCGCCAGCGCCTGACGGCGAAAGGCCGCGATGACGCCAGAGACGGTAAAGACCCGGCCATAGATCCGCTGCGTGCGTTTGATGAGTCCTATGATGGAGGAGAATTCGCCCACCTGAATGCGGCCAATCAACGTGGAGCGCGTGCGAATACGCGGGTTCCCGGTCACGGCGCCCACGTGGGGGTAGTGGATCAGCGGGGCAACCAGATAAGCGGCGGTATCGCGATCGAGCAGGGCATCGCCATCAATACAGACCAGAAGGTCTCCCCGGGCCGCCGCTGCGCCCGCTTTCAGCGCCACGGCTTTCCCCTGATTTTCCGCCAGATGAATGACGCGCAGACGCGGCTGCTCCTGCGCCAGCTGTTGCAGCACCTGCGCGGTGTTATCGGAAGAGCCATCGTTGATGGCGATGACCTCGATATTCGGGTAACGCTGGGCCAGCGCGGCACCGATCGTCTCCCGGGCGTTGCGTTCCTCATTGAAACAGGGAATGAGGATCGAAATTAACGGATCGCCCTCTAACGTCGGGGCGGGCGTTTTTCTGTTCCATGACCAGTGTCGTTCAAGCTGAAACCAGAAATAGAGCCCCCCGGTGATCCAGAATACGGACATGAACAGGGGCCAGAAGAAGACAAAATCCAGAATCAGTTCGCCGGTAAAGAGGGCGGCCACGCCTAATGGCAACCCAAATACCAGGCATAAAATTGAGAAGGCGATAAGGCGATCAGTCATTGTCAGGATACCAGTACGAAGAGAATTCAGGCCTGATACGGGAAAGATCAGGTTGGTTATGGATGAAATCGTCGGGGTAGTAACCGTAATGTTTGCTGCCGTTAAGCTGGAGCACGCGCATCCACTCCGCCAGGCGACTATCGGGTACGGCGCGTTGCGGTGTCTGCGCCCAGTCACGGGCCTGCAGCTCAAAAATGGTTTTATTCAGCGCGCCGGGGCGAGTGGCAACGGTGTTAACCAGGCGCGTTAGCCAGGCGTTGCTCTCGTCTGCCGGGACGGACTCCATCAGCGGCATGGCCATCGGCACCGTCCAGTCATACTCCGCCAGGAAGTCATCAAGATTCTGCGCAAACCACGCCTCGCTCGCTGGGTCGAGGATCGGCAGGGCGAACATATTGCGCGCGGTTTTTATCTGCGGACCGCGGATATGCTTCACCGCCAGGCTCAGGGCGTGGGTAAACCCGATTAGCGTCTGGCTTTTCTGGCGCGTTGTCTGCTGCCCGGCATCATCCTGATCCGTCAGCACCGCATCGTCATGGAACAAGATCCCATTGAAGCTGGCATAGCGGGCCAGATCTTCATAGATTTCGGTCACCTGCTGTCGAACCTGCGGATCCCACGGCGAAAGCCGGGTATAGGGCTCGGTGGCGACGCGTACCTGGCCCGTTTGCCGATCCCGACGCTGCACGCGCGGCAGTGCAGGGGAGAGATCGAACGAGAGAACCGGCATCCACGCGTAGACTTTTACACCCGCGCGGGTTTGCAGTTGCCAGGCGACAAAGTTAAAGAGATCGGCACGTACGGGCAGCCGACGGTTGGGGAAGTAGAGCGCGTTAATCGTACCGTTGCCGAGGGGATCGGAAAATGCCTGCAGGAAAACATGGCTGATTTTCATGTCGTAGACCCGCTGGATCAGCGTATTGATGTTTTTGGTCTGCTGAGCCGGGTCGGGGTCATAAACGTAGTCCAGATCGACATGCATCACGCGCACAGGGTCGGTCTCCTGAATCTGTGCGATGCTGCTGGCAAAGGCTTTAAGCGAGGGATTCCCGGAGATTAACAGGCGCGGGATGTTGTCCAGGTGACGCACATCTGCCAGCCCGTCCTCAAGGGTAAAGGCCAGCTGATAACCCTGCTGTCTGGCAATGGCGAGCGACGTGCCGTTGGCAGCACCGTAGGGCCACACCCAGGCACGCGGCGCTTTGCCCGTCACCTGCGCGATTTTTTCGGTGACTTTCCGCACGTCATCGCCGATGCGCTGGCTGAACTGCTGGTCAGTTTCGTAACGCCCTGTCGCGTTATCGTAAAAGCGGCTGGCAATAGCCGGTTCGCGGCTTCCCTGTGGATTGGCCGGTATACCGTAATGCGAAGCCCAGGTATGCGAGCCGATCTCAATCAGCGGGGACTGGCTTAACTCGCGCACCATGTCCCACGTCGCGAAACGGTCCCGGGGTGTCATCAAACCGCCAAAATTCACGTTTTGATGTGCTGGCGTATCCACCCAACTGCCTACCGGTGCCCACAGCGCCGGCACATTCCAGGCCTGGAGCAACGGCCAGACGCGGGTATAAAAACTGCTGTAGCCGTCATCAAAACTGAGCAGAAAGGCCTTTGGCGGCAGCGTTTTTTTACCGTCGTGGGCATCCAGAATATCCTGCACGCTGATGGCGTTATACCCGTTATGCACAAGCCAGCTTATCTGCTCGTTTAAGGCGCTGGTCCGCACGGAGAGATAGCGCTGATCGGCGGCGTCATCTTCCACATCGTGATAGGCCAGCACGAGAAAGTGATTCTTCGGCCAGGGTTTACTGGCTTCCGGCTGAGGTCTCTCGTTGGGCGAAATAAACGAAATGGCCTGGGCGCAGACGCTCGCGCTGAGGCATAACCAGCCGATGATGAGCAGGCCCACAGGAAAACGAATGGTCAACATATTCATCCTTAAAACCGTAAAGTCGCATCGAAAGTGACGGCGAGATTGCTTTCTCGTTTGCCGTCGTAAGGGCGCTTATCCCAGTTCAACATCACGCCGGTATCCACGACGTTGTTCCATTGAACGCGTTGCCCGTAGCCGAGCAGGGTGATGGCGCCAGCAGACTGATTTTTCTGCCAGTATCCTCCGGCTCCGGCGACCAGTTGCTGGCTCCAGAGGGTGTCGTAATAGCGGTACAGCTGATGATCGACGGACAACGCAGCCGTCGCGGACAGATCACGCTCGGGGTTGTAATAGAGCGTATCCCGCAGGCTATTCGCGCTGGCGGAGATGCCTGGTTCAAGATCCAGCGTCAGGGTCGGCGTTTGCCAGAGCTGCTCCTTGCCGGTGAGGGTGTACTCCTGTCGGCGGTTATGGTCGGAAAAATGGCTGATGGCGGCGCTGAGCTGGTACTCACGACGCTCGTTCTGATACCAGCGCACCCAGCCTTCTGCGCGGTCTGCACGGATCCCATTGCGTAACGCCCGCAACGGCGTGGTGCGTGACAGCCGTTCAAGGCTGCCGCCAGATTGCCAGCGATCGTTCAGGCTGTACTGACCGGAGAGGCGAGCGCCAGGCGTGTGGGTGCCGTGATAACGGTTGCCGGAGAGCTCCGCTTCAAGCCAGATATCCCGTGATCGCCATTCGACGCCGCCGACCAGATGGCGGCTGGTGCCTTTGCCTTCGTCAAAATTGCCCTCGGCAAAGCGGGTGCCGCCAAACAGTCGCCAGTTATCAGCGACTGGTGGGCCATAGAGCGTGGCGTCCCAGTTCAGATCGTGTGTCCCGCTGACCGGGTTGTCGGAGTGCAATCCCTTGCCTGCGTTCAGACGCAGTTCAGACATATGATGCACATTTCTGAGCCTGTCCAGGCGCTGGACGCTGCGGTCACGTGGCGCACGGGCGAGCACGTCGTCGGTCAGAAGTTCCATTTGTCGCCACTCCTGCAGATCCATCGCGACGTAAGCCTGCTGCTGCTCCAGCTCTGTATTTGACGGCTCCAGTACCTCCGCCATTTTGAGCTTTTGCTCTGCCGCCCGTGGCAGGCCACGAGCCTGAAGCAGGGCGGCATAATCAATCTGTAGCCCCTGGTTGCCGGGTGCCGTGGCAGCCAGACGGTGCGCCACGGCTTCTGCTTGCGGCAGGGCATGGGTTGCCAGCAAATACTGAAACGTGAGCGACTGGCCGATAAGCCATTGATCGTTGGGCTGGGCGGTTGGCGAGCCGTAATCGTAGCGAGCCCAGGGAACGTTGCGGGTTATCTGCGCAAGATAGTGACGGGCGGCCTGATACTGACCGGTGTCCAGATATGCATAGAAAAGCTGATGTTCTTCATCCTGCGGGTTACGCGCATAGTCAGGATACTTTTGCAGGAGTGCCAGGGCTGCATCGGCGTTTTGCTCCTGCAGATACGCAGAGATCACCCAGCCGATTGCCCAGCCCGGCACCGGATGGTGAGCTGACGTCAGCGCGCGATATTCAGCGATCGCCTGCGGGTAATCACCATGCGCATACAGCGCGCCAAGGCGGTCGACGCGGGCGCGAATGATATCTTCTGCCGCCTGCGGTTCGTGTTGCCAGCGGGCAAGCAGGGCGTCATAGCGATTCAGTGCGGCTTGCGCGAGACGCAGGCGCTCTTTTTCCGTCCGCCCAGGCGCATCGGCAAGGCGTACCTGTTCGGCGGCGGCGTTAAGTTCAAGCTGGCGCCGTTGTGCGGGCGGCAGAGAAATCCCCTGTGACAGCCGCAGGGCAGGCGTACTTACCCGGTTATCGTTCAGGGCGTCGACGAGCGCCCTGAGCAGTACGTGATTCTCGGGGGCGCTCTTCAGGGCGCGGGTGTCCGCTAATAGACGATCCCAGCTTTTCCCCTGGCGTAAGTACACATAGGCGAGCGTCTCAAGGTTTATCTGGCTGGGGTGGGCTGTTACCCGTTTTTGCGCTTCCTGCAGGGCCAGCCGATCCATGCGGGCATCGGCCAGGGTTTTGATATACCCGATACGGTAGTCGTCGTTCTCCGGTGCAAGGCTACAGGCCTGCTTCCAGAGCGCGAGCGCAGGTTGCCACTGCTTTTGATTTCTCCTGGATTGCGCGGCTGCGGCCACTCCCCGGGCGGGCAGGGGCATATAAACGTGATAACGCAACCACACCTCAATAACCTCATCATCGCGTCCCGCCCAGGAGGCAACCTGCAGCCAGTCTGCCACTTGTTCTGGCGTCAGAGCATGCTGTTGTTGATAACGCTGCAGGTAATGGAGAAACGAAGTGTAATTACCATTACGCGCCTGCTGAATCTGTTGTTCATATACGGATTCGGCAGCCTGAACCAGAATGGGAAACAGTAATAGCAGACACAATAATTTTGGAACGCGGTAAAAGAATAAAGTATTGAAGCGAAGTGATCTTTCCATATCTATTTGCCATTTGTTTATCATAAATCCATTGCGCAACACGGCCGCCTTTATACGTAGCGTTAAAGGCCATAAATGAGAGCGTAAAATGTGAATGCAGTTACGTTATGAGGTACTTACTTAAAGGTAATTATGGATCCTTATCGTTATGGACCGGTGAAAGGTAATGTACACCTGATATGTTGACGGATAAATATGTTGAAAAGCCGGGTTGTTGTTTTGAGATAATTCTGTATCCGGGTGATTTTTATGATTATTTTTAACGGAGTCTATATTTGTAATGCGTTGATATATAATGTATTTATTTTTATTGTGACGTTTTTGTTTATATTTTTAATGCGGCTTTGGTGCATAAATTAAAGTACTTTCTGGTGCATGTTTGGGAAGTTTCGTGACAAAAATTCTTAATATCTTGAGAGGTGACTTTTCTGCGATAGTTTTTTACTTATAATTAATAGCAGACATTGAGTGATAGTCTATGGGAAGTCTTACAAATCAATGTGCGTGTCGAGGGATGATCAAAGCCAGAATACATTTATCGTTCATGTAAAAGCGCTATAAAACGAAGGCGTCTTCTTTCTGAAGGGTCGTTCTTGCTTTAATCTAAAAGGGATGGTTAGTGGCAACTTCAATAGTGTTAGTGACACAGGATCGCTACCTCGTCAGAGGAATGAGGATATTTTTTCCGGATATTATCCTGCTGGACTCGATTGACAGAAAGATATTTGATAACAGTGCAGATGAATATTCTGTGCTGATTGACAGCCGTTCACCGCTCCGTCTGTATGATTATCTGATACGCCATCCGGCCAGAACGAGAAAAACAATCGGCTGCGTCATGCTCGATATGCGGCACCGGGAGGAGAATCAGCTCAGCATGAGGATGTTTATGAATACTGCGATTCCGGTGGCTGACATGGCGTCGTTGTTTAATCTGGTGCTGAATATGAAAGGCAGGCGCCTGACGACCAAATGGCTGCTTAACTTACGGTTGAGTACCCATGAAGCGATTATGCTGCGGTTGCTTAGGGCGGGCATGTCGATGGAAGAGGTGGCGGAGGAACTGAACACCTCGATTAAAAGCCTCTACCGGACGCGAACGGCGCTCTCTGAACGACTGGGGGCGGAGAATTTTAACGAGGCGTGTTTGTTTATCTTTAAAAACAAACTGCTGGATGGAGATGGGAACGATCCCTGATTGGGTCATAGGCCAAAAAAAACCGCCACGAAGGCCGGGTCGACGTAGCGCAACCCGGCACTTCAGCGTTGATATCAATCAGAACGACCAGCGCAGATTAGCGTTAACCGAGTTGACGCGGGTATCGGCACCATATTGCCCCTGATAGCCCACATCCAGCGTCGCAGCACGCGACAGTTGTACGCTCACGCCGATATCACCCACCATCACGTCCTCATCCACGGCCTGACCCTGGGTAATGAACGCGTCGCTGCCCGCAAATGCCATACGCGAAGAGGTATTCTTATCGCCATAGGCGTGCTGCCAGCCCAACGAACCGTAGAGGTTAACGTTCTTCGGCAACCCGGTCACACCGCGCACCCCGAGGGTGGAATAGAAGGTGTTCATCGTTTCGTTACGTACGCTCAGCGCGGCGGCACCGCCGTCCTCCCTGAAACTGTCGGTATGCAGTCGAATCCAGGAGAGGTTAACAAAGGGCTCGACATTCATCTCTGGCTGGCCGAAGCGGTAGCCCGCTTCGGTGAACGCCAGCAGCGAGTTGGCGTCGTAATCAGACTTCAGCCGATCCGAGAAGCCGCTGAAATCAACATTGCGCTCGCCTTCGATCTTGTGCCAGGTGTAACCCAGTGCGCCGCGAAGGGAGAACGCATCCTGTTGACCCGCTGCATACAGGCCGAGGTGATAGTTGTCGGTATCTGTTGAGGAACGACGGCTGTCGACGTCGTAATCACCGCGGCTGTAGCCGAAGTAACCACCGACACGTACGTTATGATCCGCCAGCTTACGATCTGCCCCCAGCAGGAAACCGGTGGTGTTGCCGTCCAGCTTGCCCACGTTACCGTCGCCGCTGTTTCGGCTCCAGGAGCTGAAGGTCTGGCCCCAGACGCCATTGTTTTGCGGCTCCGGCTGCTGCACCAGCGACATCGCTAACGGTGGTATCGGCAGGCTGTCGTTATCAAACGCGCGCTGCATACGCTGGTTTAACACGTTAAACACCTGCGTGCTGCCGGCTATCAGGTTGGATTGCATTGACGGATAAACTTCTCCGGACAGCTGGTTAAACGCCTCGCGCGCTTCCGGTGCGCTCAGCACCAGTAGCGAGTTATACAGCGCCAGCGACGGGCCGCTTTGCGTGAGCGTGGAGAGCGCGCCGGCGGTATTCCACTGGTTGCTGCTCTTTGCCACGGTCTGGAAAATCCCTGGCTTGCCGCTGCCGGGGTTTTCTCCTCCCGGGTTCTCACCACCCGGGTTTTCACCGCCGGGGTTTTCTCCTCCTGGATTCTCACCCCCCGGGTTTTCACCTCCAGGATTCTCGCCGCCGGTCTCTTTCTGCGCGATGGTCAGATCGACGGCGTCGGTGCTCTGCTTAAGCGCCACGTCCAGGAAGGCGGATTTGGAAATCGCTCCGGCGAACTGGCCGTCAATACCCCCGTTCGAGGTTAAAATGCGATAGCTTTGGCCCGTTTTGTAGCTGGTTTGCGGATCCAGCGCGGTGACCTGTACCTTAGCCTGATTGCTGATGGTGGTTTTGCCCGATACCAGCAGTTGGTCACTGCGGCCATCTCCCGCGATATCAACGTCATAGAAGGATTCGCCGATAAAATTCAGATAACGTTTCAGCGTCAGCGTGCCGATATCGCCATCCCCTGGTGAGATATGCCCGCCGGACAGGATCTCAGTCTGGCCCAACGTGCCGTTCCCCCCCAGCGTGCCACCGGCCTTGATTGACGCGGCGCTACTGTAACCTTGTCCGTTGTTAACGTCGGATCCCGCCGTTGCGTTGAGGATCAGCGTACCGCCGTTCTCGGCGCTAAGGGTCTGAATCTCAAAAATATCGTCTTCTGGCTGGGTGTTGATGTTGCTGGCAATAATGACTTTGCCACCGCGCGCGGTCACGTTCGCCTGAAGCGCTGAAAGATCGCCGTTCAGCGTTGTCTGCCCGGAGGTATTTATCACCTCACCTTCGCCGCTCATCTTGTTGCTGAAGATGTAATTTTCGTCGGTATGGTTGAAATAGACATAACTGCCGAATAGCCCGCCACGCAGGCTGATTGCCGTCTTCGCATCGAGGGTACCCGCGCCGCCTGCCGTACCAAGCGTTGGCTCAGTTATACCCGTGCCGGTGTCCATGTTGCCGCGGCTGCCGATGATGAGCGCCCCCCGGTTCGAACCGGAGCCCGATGTCCCTACAATCAGCGCATTGCTGCCTGCGGAAAATGAACCACCGTCAATAACCGACAGCACGCCATTGCCATAATCGCCCACGCTAACGCTGCTGTCGCTGGTAAAGCGCGAGTCTTTGCCCGCAATAACCAGCTCGGCGGTTTTTCCGGCCCCGGAGACGCCCGCCACCTGCACGCCGCCAACGTTAACCGCTCCGCCGTTCAGCACGTCCAGGTCGCCATTAAGCGTCAGCGTACGGCCAACATTCCACTGTGAGCCGCTCCCCGTGACGGTGGCTTTCGGGCTCAGTGTGTCGGTTTCATCTGGCCCGGTACCATTGCCGATGCGCGCATCGTAGGTGGTATTGAGCGCGGCGCCGTCCTCAATCGCCAGCGTGGAGCGTGCGCCCAGATCGGTACCTACGCTAAGGAAATTACTGGTTACGCGAGATCCGGCGCCCGTGGCGATAAGTTGGCTGTCGTAGCCGCGGGTGGTGCCGACAACGATCTCTTTCGCGCTCGCCAGCGCGCCCTCTTCGACTCGCAGGGTGCCGAGGCCAAGATTCAGGTCGCCGCGCAGGACGTACTGATCGTTCACCGCGTTAAGCTCAGCGTTTGGCCCACGGACTGTGACCACGCTTTCATAAATCTGGCCGTCGAACAGCCGACCGATATTGATGTTATAGGCGGTGATTTTGCCATTATCGATCAGCAGGTTTCCGCGTTGATTGCGTCCAACGTAAACGTCTCCGGTGTAACCCAGCGTTTCGGTAATACGTGAGTCGCCATCAAAAATGGCATCGGCTGCACGCGCGAAATCGGCAGGTGAAAGCAGTAACAGCGGCGCGGAAAATAGAGCGAGGTAAAGCCTGGAAAGCGGCGTCTTTACCGCTAAAGAATGCGATGTAGAGTTATTCACAGGGTATCTCCGTACTCATTAGCGTGATGTCTGGAAAATCGGTTTTATATGAAAAATGCGATACGACAGAAAAAGTAAAAGGCGTAATATGTGTACGCCTTTTGATGTGAAGTTAATTATTTATGGGTGACCACAGGTGTACAGGTTGGCGCGCTCAGCGTCGGGGCGGATCCTAAAATCCCTGGCATCATCATCGATGAGCAATCGAAAATACGCCCTTTTTCCGTCGTAGCGCGATAAGACAGCTTTTGCCCTCCCAGTGCATCCGGTTGGGCGCCATTAACATTGGTTACGGTTATTTCATCCGATGAGCCCAGCCCCAGCATTTTAGCGGTTTCCGCCTGCAGAAGTGGAATGGCCTGATCGGTTTTTAGCGTGGAACAACCGGCTAGCATCAACGTAACGGTTAAAAAGAGTAGTGGTTTTTTCATAAATTATCCTTTATATCCAATCAGTTAATTTCGCTGATTGTATTTATGTTTTCTATTACTCAAATCTGCGAATAATATATTTCTCTTTCCTAATCGAAAAAACCCTCCTAAAGTAGGGTGGGTAGATAATAATTCATCCGTACTCTCTAATATGCGAAGGTAAAAGGAGGATCCTTTGGGGCAGAATTATGCGTTGGTCGTTGATGACCATCCATTGGTAGCAAGCGGTATCGCCAATTTTCTGATTACACATTGCCGATTTAAGCAGGCGAGTGTGGTGACGAATGAGGATGATTGCTACCGTCAAATTAGGGATAATGGCCCGCCACGTTTGCTGGTAATCGATTTTTGGCTCTCGTCCGGTACCGCGTTGAAATTACTCAAAGAAGTAAAACAACTTTACCCACAGGTAAGGCTCCTGGTGGTTAGTGGGGATGACAATAACGATATCTGGCAGAAAGTTCACGCCGCCGGGGGGCACGGTTTCGTATTGAAAAGCGAGCCACCTGAAATGTTTTCACGGGCCGTTTTTGCCCTCACTGATAATCTCACCTGGTTTCCTGAGGGAAACGAATTTTCCGTTGAGTCGAATAATGAGAAGTTAAGTAAATTTAACTTAACGCCGCGACAAATAGACGTGTTAAATATGATTATGCGTGGCCTGCCAAATAAAAGAATTGCCGCGCAACTTTCTATTTCTGAGCCTACAGTCAAAGAGCACATCAGCAATATATTGAAAAAGATAGGCGTTAACAGTCGGGTCGAAGCCATCACGCTTCTGCATGGCAAACGGGAACCGTCGGAATGAGATTTTTACAGAGCTTACAGAACGCTGGCATCTCTCCTCCCGCGCAGATCCGTTTGCTAAATAATACCTTTTTGCGGCTGGTGTTCAGTTTCAGCGCTGTCCCTTTCGTCGGTATTCCTTTCGCCATCTGGATTAATTTGCTGGGCGATGAACTCGGCCCAACCATTACCTGGATAATTATTTACCTGCTATGTGCCGTGGCGATCCGAATATTGCACCGACGCTACCAGCGCGAAGCGAAAGAGCATGATGAAGCGGACGTCCTGCGCCGCTGGCTGCCGCGTATAAATAAGATCGCTTTTATTCACGGGCTGGGGATTTCATCTCTCTATTTAATTACGCCGCAGACGCAGAACTTTGACTTTTTCCTGCTCCTCAATATCAGTATTGCCGCCATCGTTGCCGCCAATGCGACGCATCTGACGCCGGTCATCAGCACCTTTACATGCTTTTTCTTCGCCTCCTGGGGGGTACTGAATCTTGGCATTATCTGGCGGCTGGACGATCTGATGTTCATTGTGCTGATGTTGAACCTGCTGTACGGCTTCGCCATTTACCGCCATGCATTAACATCGCACGCGTTCTTTATTCAGCAGGCGCTGCTTGAGGAAAAAAGCTCACGCCTGGCAGAACAGTTTCGCCAGGCCAAAGAGGAAGCTGAGCAGGCGCTGCTGGATAAAAATCAGTTCCTGACGACCGCCAGCCACGACCTGCGCCAACCGGTACACGCCATGGGGTTTCTGATCGAAGCGATTATCCACCGAAACCGGGACGACAGCCTCACGCCCCAGCTGCTTGATCTGCAGCAGAGCGTCCGCTCGGTGCATTTGATGTTCAATTCCCTCCTTGACCTCAGCAAGATTGAATCCGGGAATGTGCTTACAGCCCCTGCCAGAGTGGACATCGGCGCGCTGCTCGACTCGGTGATCACGCTGTTTCGCGAAGAGGCCAACAGCCGTGCACTCAGGCTGCGCACCTGGCGGCCTAAACGCCGCATCTACGTGATGGGCGATCCGCTGCTGGTGCGACAATCGCTCATTAACCTTATTCAAAATGCCCTCCGCTACACGCTACAGGGCGGCGTGCTGGTCGCCATCCGACCACGTGGTGACAGGTGTATGGTGGAGGTGTGGGACACAGGTGTCGGTATTGCCGATGACGAGAAAGGTAAAATCTTCTCACCTTACTATCGCCCCGAACTGGCCTGGAAGATCGACAGTGCAGGACACGGGCTGGGTCTGGCCGTCGTTGCCCGCTGTGCCAAGCTGATGAAGGTGAAGTACGGGATGCAATCCATTGAAGGTAAAGGTTCACGCTTCTGGATGTGCTTTACCCAATATGCTGGCGAAGAGATCGCGCCGGAGATGCCACCCGCCTATGACAACATCGCCACGCCGGTACGCTATGCGCCGCTGCACGGTTCCTGTCTGGTGGTTGATGACGACCCGCTGGTGACGTCTGCCTGGGAGAGCCTGATGAGCATCTGGGGAATCAACGTGCGCTGTGCGGCCTCCGCTGAAGAAGCGTTCGCTATCATCGACGATGGCTTCACGCCGTTCGCCGTGCTGTGCGACCAGCGTCTGCGATCCGGCGAAAGCGGCTTCGACATCCTGAAAGCGCTATTTGAACGTCTGCCGGACATGAGTGGCGCGATGGTCAGCGGCGAATTTAATTCGCCGGTTCTGCTGGAGGCGGAGCAGGAAGGGTACATGGTGCTACGTAAGCCTCTGGAGCCGGCTAAACTGCATGCGTTGCTGACACAGTGGTCGGGGAGTCGTGGATAGAAGGGAGTGTAGTAGTATTGATTTTTTTGCGGGTTCCAAATTACTTACCGATTTGATTTCTTTCGAAAATTCTTTTGTTATTTATTGTGAAGTCCCAGAGAGTGAGTCTTATTTCATTTTATAAAACATAAAGGTGAATATTAATAAGTAGAAATCCTTTCGGTTCGATTCCTTTAGAATCGTTGTAATGACATCTGCGTTACGCGTGTTGTATACTTAATACCCAATGAAACACAGGAGGACAACACCATGCCAGCTGCAAACACTATGGCGATGAAACGCGAAACCCTGAACCTGCGTATCAGGCCTGCCGAGCGAGATCTTATCGATCGGGCGGCGAAAGCGAGAGGGAAAAACCGCACTGACTTTGTGCTGGAAGCAGCCCGCGCTGCTGCGGAAGAGGCACTGATCGAACAACGCATCATAATGGCCGATCCAGAGGCTTATCAGGAATTTCTGGCTCGTCTGGATCAGGCTCCAGCACCTAATGCCACACTGCGTAAAACTATGCAGACCCCTGCGCCGTGGGAGCGGGAAAAATGATCTCTGCCCCAGAGCCCCTTCACGCCGGTCATATTCTTACTCCATTTTGCTGTGGTGTGGATTCGATGGATAACTGGCTGAAGCAGCGGGCGATGAAAAATCAGGTCAGTGGTGCATCCCGTACCTTTGTCTGTTGTGGCAACGATTCTAACGTTCTGGCTTATTACTCGCTGGCATCCAGCGCGGTCATGACGAATACCGCACCCGGTCGCTTTCGTCGCAATATGCCCGATCCCATCCCGGTTGTTGTGCTGGGACGCCTGGCGGTAGATCAGTCTCTGCATGGGCAGGGCATTGGTCGGGCAATGGTACGCGACGCTGGGCTGCGGGTGATCCAGGTGGCGGAGACCATCGGCATTCGCGGAATGCTGGTTCATGCGCTGTCGGATGAAGCGCGGGAATTTTATCTGCGGGTGGGGTTTGAGCCATCGCCAATGGATCCGATGATATTGATGGTGACGTTGGGGGATTTGATGGCGAGTATTTAGCAGATATACAGAACTCTTTAGTACTGAATAAAGAGCTCTATGGCTACTATCCCAACCTCATTTCGCCCTTTATTTACCGTTCCCTTCAATCACAAAACCGACTTCACGGAACTCGCGGATAACTGCGAGCGTTTTAGGGAAGCGCCATGATCCTGTGCCGAAACGTTAAAAGCACCGCGTTGGCTAAGAACATAAAGTAGGAAGCATTGAGCTGTTAGACTGGCTCAAAAGCAAAAACCCGCCTTTTGGGCGGGTTCTTTAAATAGTGGTGCCCGGACTCGGAATCGAACCAAGGACACGGGGATTTTCAATCCCCTGCTCTACCGACTGAGCTATCCGGGCAACGGGGCGCATTAAACCCGATTCACTCTCCGCCGTCAACGAAAAATGTTGTTTTCGTTACAGGATGCACAATCTCTCACCAGTTCGTCGCAATCTTAAGCGAAAAAGTGGGTCCACAGCGCGGAAAGCGGCATGGCGAGCAGCAGGGCGGGCAGCATATTCACCACCGCGAACATCTTGATCCCGCAGATGCGCAGCCCTGTTGCCAGCAGAAGCAGACCGCCAACGGCGGTAAAATCTGCCATCATCGCGGGCGTGGTCAGCGGAAGGATCAGGGTGGCGCAGGTGGCGAGCGCCAGCTGAATCAGCAGCATTGGCACACAAATCGCGGCCACCGCGATACCGAGCGTGGTGGCAAAAATCGTAGCGGTGAAGAAATCGAGAAACGCCTTCGCGATTAAAATGCTGGGGTCACCGGTCATCCCTTCCTGCATCGAACCGAAAATCCCGGTGCCGCTGGCGCAAAAGAGAATAATGATGGCAACGTAGTTTTGAATAAACGTCTCATGGGTGCCGTGTTTGGCTTTGCCCGGACGGGCTATCAGGTTTTTCGCTTTGCTGACCGCGTTGTTAATCCCCTTTTCCAGATAACAAAACTCGCCAATCAGCGCCCCGAGCAGGGTGGCCAGCACCATCACCGGCAGGTTGGCGCATTTTATCACCAGCAGAATGCCAATCCCGAGGGAGGCCAGGCCAAAAATGGAGGGCATAGAGACGCGAATACGCTCCGGTAATCGCTGACTTAACACTGCACCGAGTACGCCGCCCAGCAATACGGCACTCGCGTTGATAAATGGCCCGATAACCACGGAAAACTCCTGTTACTTAATCATAGGTATTGCATGATTATGACATGCCAGCGCTTTTTTACGCTTAGCTTTGGGTGGTGAAGTGCATACTGATTCCTTCTTGCACCTCAAAATAAAAGGTGACATTATTGCGCGAATTTTCTCCTCCCTGTCTCACCGTTCGGTGAGGGTATATAGCGCCTATGAAAACCATGAAAATCGCCGTCAGCCGTGAGCTGGTTTCCACTGTGTCCACGCATCGCGAAAAGGTGACGCTGGATAACACTGATTTTACCGATGTGGCGGCAGTCGTCATTACGCTCGCGGAGAGTCGCAGTGGCATTCTTGCGTTGCTGAAACGCACGGGCTTTCATTTACCGGTCTATTTATTCTCGCAAGAGCCGACGGACGTGCCCGATGGCGCCACGGCTGTCATCTCGGGTAAAGCGCAGGAGTTCCTGGAACTGGAGTCTGCCGCCAGCCGTTACGAAGAGAACCTGTTACCGCCGTTTTTCGACACCCTGAGCCAGTATGTTGCAATGGGCAACAGCACTTTAGCCTGTCCGGGCCACCAGCACGGGGCGTTTTTCAAAAAACACCCGGCGGGACGACAGTTCTATGACTTCTTTGGTGAGAACGTTTTTCGCGCCGATATGTGCAATGCCGACGTGAAGCTCGGCGATCTGCTGATCCACGAAGGTTCCGCCAAGCATGCGCAAAAGTTCGCCGCGAAAGTGTTCAACGCGGATAAAACCTACTTCGTGCTGAACGGTACGTCGGCGGCCAACAAGGTGGTGACCAACGCGCTGCTGACCCGTGGCGATCTGGTGCTGTTTGATCGCAATAACCACAAATCTAACCATCACGGGGCCCTGATTCAGGCGGGCGCGACGCCGGTGTATCTGGAAGCGGCGCGTAACCCGTTTGGCTTTATCGGTGGGATTGACGAACACTGCTTTGACGACGCGTACCTGCGCAATCTGATCCGCGACGTTGCGCCGGAGAAGGCAGACGAGACCCGCCCGTTCCGCCTGGCAGTGATCCAGCTTGGCACTTACGATGGCACGATCTACAACGCCCGTCAGGTGATCGACAAGATCGGCCATCTGTGCGATTACATCCTCTTTGACTCTGCGTGGGTGGGCTACGAGCAATTTATTCCGATGATGGCGGAAACCTCCCCGCTGTTGCTGGAGCTGAACGAGAACGATCCGGGCATTTTCGTGACCCAGTCGGTGCATAAACAGCAGGCCGGGTTCTCGCAAACCTCGCAGATCCATAAAAAGGATAACCACATCCGGGGTCAGGCGCGTTTCTGTCCGCATAAACGCCTGAACAACGCATTTATGCTGCACGCCTCCACCAGCCCGTTTTATCCCCTGTTTGCGGCGCTGGATGTGAACGCAAAAATTCACGAAGGGGAGAGCGGACGCAGGCTGTGGGCGGAGTGCGTCGAGCTGGGGATTGAAGCGCGTAAGGCGATCATTGCAAATTGCCATATGATCAAACCGTTTATTCCGCCAGTGGTGGCAGGCCGTCCGTGGCAGGATCATCCAACTCAGGCCATCGCCAGCGAACGTCGCTTCTTCAGCTTTGAGCCGGGGGCCAAATGGCACGGATTTGAGGGCTATGCCCGCGATCAGTACTTTGTCGATCCGTGCAAGCTACTGCTGACCACGCCGGGCATCGATGCTGAAACCGGGGAATATACTGATTTTGGTATTCCGGCGACCATCCTTGCGCACTATCTGCGGGAAAATGGCATCGTGCCGGAGAAGTGCGATCTGAACTCGATCCTCTTCCTGCTGACGCCTGCCGAAAGCAGCGAGAAGCTGGCGCAGCTGGTGGCGATGCTTGGCCAGTTTGAACAGCATATTGAAGACGATACGCCGCTGGCGGACGTGTTGCCGACCATCTATCAGAAATACCCGGTACGCTACCGGGATTACACACTCCGCCAGCTGTGTCAGGAGATGCACGATCTCTACGTCAGTTTTGATGTGAAAGATCTGCAGAAGGCGATGTTCCGCAAGGAGAGCCTGCCCGCGGTGGTGATGAATCCGCAGGATGCCAATCAGGCGTACATTCGCGGGAACGTAGAGCTGGTGCGCATCCGTGATGCGCAAGGGCGCATTGCTGCTGAAGGCGCGCTGCCGTATCCGCCTGGCGTTCTGTGCGTGGTGCCGGGAGAAGTCTGGGGCGGGGCGGTGCAGCGTTACTTCCTGGCGCTGGAAGAGGGGATTAACCTGCTGCCGGGCTTCTCGCCGGAGCTGCAGGGCGTTTACAGCGAAAAGGATGCCGACGGGATTAAGCGGCTTTATGGGTATGTATTAAAGTAGACCTTGTCTCTGACGCAGGCCGGGTAAGCGTTACCGCCACCCGGCGATTTGCCCGGTGGCGCAAGCTTACCGGGCCTACAATACTGCGTCAGGCTTCTGCGCGGCGGTACATCCTCCGCGGATGCCCAATCTTGCCGTACAGCATCTCCACCGTCAGAAAACCTGCCTCCACGCAGTGCTCCAGATAGCGCCGGGTGGTGGTTTTACTCAGCCCCGTTTCACTCACCACCTCATCCACCGTAAAACAGTGCGTCGCCTTGTCGTTAAACAGCGCCTGCACCCGCGCCAGCGTATTTTCCTCAATACCTTTGCTGCCGTTGTCCTGGCGGTAGTTTTTCGCCTGTAGCTGGTATAAAGAATCGACGTTCTGCTGGTCAACAATCTTCCAGACCCGCTGTTGCTCAGCAAACTGCACAAAACGCTCCAGCGACTGGCTGAGCCGCTTCCAGGAAACCGGCTTCAGGATGTAATCAAACGCCCCGTTACGAATGGCCTGGCTGCAGGTGTCCATATCGCTGGCGGCGGTGATGAAAATCACTGAACAGTTGGCGCGGGCGAGCATCGGGTTACTGATAAGGGTGATGCCTTTCCCGTCCGGCAGGTAGTTATCCAGCAGCATCAGCTGCGGCTGTTTACTTTCAAGCTCAACCTGCGCTTGCGCCAGCGACGAGGCAATCCCCACCAGTCTAAGACGCGGATGTTTGCCGATCAGCTCTGCGTGCAGTTGCGCCAGTTCGTTCTCGTCTTCAACTATCAGTACGTCGATAAGTTCATGTTGCATAATCGGTATCTTCCTGTTCCTGTGCGGGATGCCGGGCGGTTCCCGTGGCGGGGATAAACAGTGAGAAAATCGCCCCCCGCGGCGTATTATCGGCAACCTCAATTGCACCGCCAGCCTGTGTGACATAGCTTTCGATCAGATACAAACCAATGCCGTGATCGCCGCGCGTTTTGGTGGTGATGCCGCGCTCAAATATCCTGTCACGGATCTCCGGTTTAATGCCCACGCCCTGATCGGCCACTTCGATGATGAGTTCTTGATCGCTCAGTTTTATCAGCACTTCCACAGGTGCATGCGGAAGCGGCGAGCGCTGGGTCGCTTCAATGGCGTTATCCAGTAGGTTGCCAATGATAGAAATCAGCGCCTCTTCAGGCAGCGCGAGGAACGGTCTGTCCAGACGACAGATCGGGTCGAAGTTCAGCTCGACGCCTTTCTCCCGCGCCCGCGCGGCTTTCCCCAGCAGCAGGCCGCACAGTGTCGGGGAGCTGAAGCGCGAAGAGATAAAGTCCAGCAGCTCCTGAGCGTGTTCCGACTGCGCCTGAATGTAGCCAATCGCCTCCTCGTAGCGGCCCATATGCAGCAGGCCGGAGAGAGTGGTCATCCGGTTTAGCTGCTCGTGACGCATAATGCGCAGGTTATCGACATAGCGTTTGACCTGGCTGAGCTGGGCGCTGAGCGAGTCGATCTCGTTGCGATCGCGGAAGGTGATCACCCAGCCCTGCAGAGAGTTCTCAAGCATGATGCGCACCCGGCTGGCGATCACCGTGAGATCGTTAAAGCGGCAAATCTCGTCATGGGTATCTTTGGCGAGCATCGTTTGTGTTTCGAAGAACGGAACAGGAGCGATTACTTCGCTTATCAGCTGTCCGCGCAGTTCCCGGACCGGCTGGCTCAGGCCCAGCAGTTTGCGTGCCGCCTGGTTAATCACTTCTATTCGCCGTTCATCGTCAATGGCGATCACCCCTTCATAAATGGATTCCATCATCGCCTTCTGCTGGCGCACCAGCAGACCAATCTCTCGCGGCTCCAGGGAGAAAATCTGCTTCTTGATACTGCGGGTAAAGAACCAGGAGAAGATAAAGAGGGCAAGCAGTAACAGTACGGCGGCGATCAGGATGTTAACCACTTTACTGACGGTGATGGTTTCAAGATAGCTGGTGAGATAGCCTACCGAGACAATTCCCACCACCTGACCGGCATCGTTAAAAATGGGCGCTTTGCTGCGCAGCGAAATGCCTAATCCTCCCTTGCGGATGGTGGTGGTGCTTTTACCGCGCAGGACCTCTTCGTTGTCTCCGCCGACCAGCGTATGGCCCACTCTGTCCGCAAAAACGGAATGAAACAGATGCAGCCCTTTGTTATCGCCAATCACAATAAAACTGGCATCACTGTGGGTGGCTATTTTCTGCATAAAATCGTGAATGGCGTTGATATCTTTTTGTTCGACCTCTTTTCGTAATGACGGAATAAGTGCGATCTCTTCCGCTTGTATTTTTGCGCGTGCGCTCATTTCCTGATAAAGCTGTCGGCTAACGTCGACATAATAATATCCGCCCAGCAAAGCAAAAAGCACTGAGAAAAAGACAACCAGCGAAACAAACAGCTTAATCTGAAACGATACTTTCATAACAATCACGCGTGGTATCAACGAAGTCTGTCAATATATCATCTTTTTTCGCGTGGATACCCGCTTTGCCGAAAACTTGTGATCCCTTGCACAGCAAGGCCTGCAAAAGAATTATCTGAAAGGGTTTTCCCTTAAACACGACCGTGTAAATGTTATTTGTTTGTTCGGTTTAGAAAAGAAACCATAAAAACCACGGCAATAAATAAGGGGCAAATCACATTAAATAAAAGAAACCATTAAAACCATAGTCGCCATTAAAACTTCGCTTTTAATATGCCATTCCTCACATAAAGTAAGCCTTTGTGACTCTAAGCTGAACGCACAAAATAACTAAGGGGCTTATTATGAGCACAACTGACGATTCTTTCTCTGTTACCCACGACCCGATTGATATTCAGCGGCCATCGCTCAAAGAGCGCTGGTGGCATATTATGGATACCTGGAAAATCGGGATTATTCCTCTGCCGCTGTTTGTCCTGGCGGGCGCGCTGATTGCCATTGATTGTCTGGGCGGAAAACTGCCAAGCGATATCGTGGTGATGGTGGCGACGCTGGCGTTCTTCGGCTTTGCCTGCGGTGAGTTCGGCAAACGCCTGCCGATTGTCGGCAAGCTCGGCGCGGCGGCGATTTGCGCCACCTTCATCCCCTCCGCGCTGGTCTATTACGGCCTGTTGCCGGATGTGGTAGTGGAATCCACCACTAAGTTCTATAAATCCACCAACATTCTTTATCTCTACATCTGCTGCATTATTGTCGGCAGCATCATGAGCATGAACCGCACCGTGCTGATTCAGGGCTTCCTGCGCATCTTCTTCCCGATGCTGTGCGGCGAGATCGTCGGCATGCTGGTGGGGATGGGCGTGGGTCTGGCGCTGGGTCTTGAGCCGTTCCAGATCTTCTTCTTTATCATTCTGCCGATTATGGCAGGCGGCGTGGGCGAAGGGGCTATCCCGCTCTCCATCGGCTATGCCACCCTGCTGCACATGGATCAGGGCGTGGCGCTCGGTCGCGTGCTGCCGATGGTCATGCTCGGCGGGCTGACCGCTATCATCATCTCCGGCTGTCTGAACCAGCTGGGCAAGCGTTATCCACACCTGACCGGTGAAGGTCAGCTGATGCCGAACCGCGCGAATGCCGATGCCACCGTTTCTCAACCGGCGTTCTCTGGCAAAGCGGACGTCACCACCATCGCCTCCGGTGCGTTGCTGGCGGTGCTGCTCTACATGCTGGGCATGCTCGGCCACAAGCTGATTGGTCTGCCTGCGCCGGTTGGCATGCTGTTTATGGCGGTGCTGGTGAAGCTCTGCAACGGTGCCTCTCCGCGTCTGCTGGAAGGCTCTCAGGTGGTGTACAAATTCTTCCAGACCTCGGTGACCTATCCCATCCTCTTCGCGGTCGGTGTGGCGATCACCCCATGGCATGAACTGGTCGCGGCCTTCACGCTGACTAACCTGCTGGTGATTATCAGCACCGTCTCTTCGCTAGTGGCGACCGGCTTCTTCGTCGGCAAAAAGATTGGTATGCACCCGATTGATGTCGCCATCGTCTCCTGCTGCCAGAGTGGCCAGGGCGGTACCGGTGACGTGGCGATCCTGACCGCAGGCAACCGTATGAGCCTGATGCCCTTCGCCCAGATTGCTACCCGTATCGGCGGCGCGATTAACGTCTCTATCTCACTGCTGATTCTGGGCAACTTCCTCGTTTAAGTTTTCAGGAAAGAACAATGAAACTCGCAAGCTTTTTATACCAGGGAAAACGCAGCTACGGCATCGTCCAGGCCGAAGGTGTGATTGATTTAGGTCGCCGTCTCGGCGACCGCTACAGCGACCTCAAAGCGCTGCTGCAGGGCAACGGGCTGGCGCAGGCCACCCGTTACCTGAACGATGCCGTGGACGTGCCGATGAGCGCCATCACCTTCTTACCGGTGATTGAGCAGCCGGAAAAAATCCTCTGCGTGGGCATGAACTACGCCGACAAGCGCAAGGAGTTTGACCAGCACAACCCGGCACCGACGCTGTTCGTGCGCTTCCCGGATTCGCAGACCGGCCACAACGAGCCGGTGCTGAAGCCGCGTCACTCCAGCGAATTCGACTACGAAGGCGAGCTGGCGGTGATCATCGGCAAGGGCGGGGAAAACATCAGCCGTGACGAGGCGCTGCGCCACGTGGCGGGCTACAGCTGCTACATGGACGGCTCCGCCCGCGACTGGCAGCACACCTGGTTTACTGCCGGTAAGAACTGGCGTCAGACCGGCGCGTTTGGCCCGTGGATGGCAACGGCCGATGAGATCCCGGACCCGCACAGGCTGGCGATCCGCACCTGGCTGAATGGCCGCATGGTGCAGGAAGATAACACCAGCAGCATGATCCACAAGGTTGCGGAGCTGATCGAGTACATCAGCACCTTTACCCGCTTAAGTCCGGGCGATGTGATCATCACCGGCTCCCCGGGCGGGGTGGGTAAAAAGCGTAATCCGCCGCTGTTTATGAAAGAGGGGGATCGCATTGAAGTGGAGATCGAGCATATCGGTCATCTGAGCAACGTGATTGTGGAAGCGCCAGCCACCGGGCTTGCGGCGGCACACTGAGAAAGGCGGCATGAACAGTCAACCCATCGATTTTCGCCACACGCTGGTGGCGAAACACCCGGAACGCTTAAGCCAGATCCGTTATCTGCTGGCAGACAGCGGCCTTGGCCTGGACAACGACATCACGCTGTTTGTCGAAGCCTGGTCCGGCGCGCAACTGGTGGGTTGCGCCGGTCTTGCCGCCAACGTCATCAAGTGTGTGGCCGTGAACGAGCAGCTTCGCGGCGAGAACCTCAGCGCGCGCCTGCTGGCGGAGGTGCAGAATGCGGCGCTGGAGCGCGGTCATTTTCACCTCTTCCTCTGCACGCGACCGTGCAATAAGGAGCGCTTTGCGCGTAGCGGCTTCTGGCCGATTGCCCAGAGCGGCAACAACGCCGTGCTGATGGAGAACACTCCGCAGGGGATCGAGCGTTACTGCCGTTCCCTGGGCAGGATGCGCAAGGGCGGGGAGAAGACTGGCGCGATAGTGATGAACGCCAACCCGTTCACCCTCGGCCACCGTCATCTGGTGGAGCAGGCGGCGATGCAGTGTGATGCCCTGCACCTGTTTGTGGTGCGTGAAGATGCCTCGTTCTTTCCGTTCAGCGCGCGCCTCGGAATGGTGCGTGCGGGCGTCGCGCATCTGCCAAATGTGACTGTGCACGAAGGCTCGCAGTACATCATCTCCCGCGCCACCTTCCCGGCCTACTTTTTGAAAGAGACCGGCAAAGTGCAGCAGGCGTGGAGCGAAATCGACGTGCTGATCTTCCGCGACTTTATCGCACCGGCGCTGGGCATTACCCATCGTTTTATCGGCTCCGAGCCGTTTTGCGATATCACCCGTCAGTACAACCAGACGCTGCACGCCTTGCTGAGCCCGCAGATTGAGGTGGTGGAAATGCCGCGCATCAAGGCCACCGGCAATGCCATTTCAGCGTCCGAAGTGCGCCGCTTGCTCAAGACTCAGCAGTTTTCCCGGATCCGGGAGATTGTCCCGGACTCCACCTTCGCGCACCTCGAAACACACTACCGTGCGAGTGCCGAAGTCGCTTAACTACCAGGAATTTATCATGAAAATTGTAAGGGAGGCGCTGGCCGGAACGCAGGAGTCCAGCGACCTGATGGTGAAAATTGCTCCCGCTCACGGCGAGCTGGAGATAGTCATCCACAGTGAAGTGATTAAGCAGTTTGGCGAGCAAATTCGCCAGGTGGTCAACGAGACATTGCGCGCCATGAACGTGCACCAGGGACTTATCATTATTGAAGACAAAGGGGCGCTGGACTGTGTGATCCGCGCCCGCCTGCAAAGTGCGCTTCTGCGTGCTGCCGATGAACAGGCCATTAACTGGGGGGCGCTGAAATGAGCAAACTCCGCCGCAGTATGTTGTTCCTGCCGGGCGCCAACGCCGCCATGCTTTCAACCGCGTTTATCTACCGTCCAGACTCCATCATGTTTGATCTTGAAGATGCCGTTGCTCTGCGCGAGAAAGACACCGCGCGAATGCTGGTGTTCCACGCCCTGCAGCACCCGATGTATCAGGACATCGAAACCGTGGTGCGCATTAACCCGCTGAGCACGCCGTTTGGCTTGCTGGATCTGGAAGCCGCCGTGCGTGCCGGCGTGGACGTGATCCGCCTGCCGAAAACCGACACCCCGGACGACATCTACGAGCTGGAAGGCCACCTTGAGCGTATCGAGCAGGAGTGCGGGCGCGAGGTTGGTTCTACCCGCGTGATGGCGGCGATTGAATCGGCCATTGGCGTCATCAACGCCGTGGCGATTGCCCGCAGCTCGCCGCGCTTGATTGGTATTGCACTGGCGGCTTTTGACTACGTGATGGACATGCAGACCGAGCGCGGCGACGGCACCGAGCTGTTCTACGCCCGCTGCGCCGTGCTGCACGCCGCCCGCGCGGCAGGCATCGACGCCTTCGACGTGGTGTGGTCAGACGTTAACGATGAGGCCGGATTCCTGCGCGAGGTCGATCTGATCCGCAAGATGGGCTTTAACGGCAAATCGCTGATCAACCCGCGCCAGATAGACCTGCTGCATAACGCCTACGCGCCGACCCAGGAAGAGGTGGATCACGCCCTGCGGGTGATTGAAGCGGCAGAAGAGGGCGAACGTAACGGCCTTGGCGTGGTGTCGCTCAACGGCAAGATGGTGGATGCACCGATTATTAACCACGCGCAGGTGGTGCTCGAACGCGCGGCGGCCTCCGGCGTGCGTCGGTAAGGATGACACAATGAACCAGACAGAACTTCTCCATGTGAATTTTCCCCATCTGCGGGAGTTAAAACCGTTTGATACCGCCCACAGCGCCACGCCGTGGCTGGCGGACAGCGACGCGAAACACAGCCGCAAACTCTGCGCCTCCATTGAAGAGGCGGTGAGGCGTAGCGGCCTGAAGGACGGAATGACCATCTCCTTCCACCACGCGTTTCGTGAAGGCGACCGGGTGATCAACACCGTCGTGGCGCTGCTGGCGCGGATGGGCTTCAAAAACCTGACCCTCGCCTCCAGCTCGCTGATGACCTGCAACGACGCGCTGATCGAGCATGTTGCAAGCGGGGTGATCGCCCGGATCTACACCTCCGGCATGCGTGGCAAGCTGGCGGATGCCATCTCCCACGGGCTGATGGACGAGCCGGTACAAATTCACTCTCACGGCGGGCGCGTAAAGCTGCTGCAGGACGGTGAGCTTAACATTGACGTGGCGTTTCTTGGCGTGCCGTGCAGCGATGAGTTTGGTAACGCCAACGGCACGCACGGGAAATCATGCTGCGGCTCGCTGGGCTACGCGATGGTGGACGCCCATTTTGCCCGCAAGGTGGTGCTGCTGACGGAAGCGCTGGTGCCGTTCCCCAATATGCCTGCCAGCCTGGTGCAGGATCAGGTGGACTACATCGTGCAGGTGGAGAGCGTGGGCGATCCGGCAAAAATCAGCGTCGGCGCGGCGCGCGTCACCAGTAACCCGCGCGAGCTGATGATTGCCCGATATGCGGCGGATGTGATTGAGCACTCCGGCTATTTTAAACCGGGCTTCTCGATGCAGACCGGCTCCGGCGCGGCGGCCACCGCCTGCACCCGCTTTATGGAAGAGAAGATGGAGCGCAGCGGCGTGAAGGCACGCTTTGCGCTGGGTGGCATCACCGGCAGCCTGGTGGATCTGCACGAGAAGGGGCTGATTGAAAAGCTGCTCGATACCCAATGCTTCGACGGCCAGGCGGCGGCCTCGCTGGCGCGCAACCCGAACCACGTGGAGATCTCCACTAACGTCTACGCCAACCCCGGCAGTAAGGCGGCAAGCTGCGACCAGCTGGACGTAGTGATCCTCAGCGCGCTGGAGATTGACGTCGATTTCAACGTTAACGTCATTACCGGCTCCGATGGCGTGATGCGCGGCGCGTCCGGCGGGCACTGCGACGTGGCCGCCGCGGCGAACCTGACCATCGTCGTTGCGCCGCTGCTGCGTAGCCGCATTCCGACGGTGGTGAAGCGCGTTACCACACGCCTCACGCCGGGCGAAAGCATCGACGTGCTGGTCACCGATCACGGCATTGCGGTCAACCCGGCGCGCCCGGAGATCCGCGAACGCCTCATGGAAGCAGGGCTGAAGGTTGTGGATATCAACGCCCTCTATGAGCGGGCGATTTCGCTGACAGGCCTACCGAAACCGATTGAGTTCACAGACAAAATTGTCGGGGTGATCCGCTACCGCGACGGCAGCGTGATCGACACCGTTCGACAGGTAAAGGAGTGAATATGACCATTGCGACACCCGTGCGGGCGGGTGTCAGCCTGGACGGGCTGCTGGCGGCGAAAGAGCGCCGCGCAGCCCGTCAGGCTGACTGGCTTACGCACTATCAACAACCGGTGATCTCCCTCACGCTGGTAACACCCGGGGAGATCAAAGACAGCCTGCGCTATCGCAACACCATGGGCGTGGCGTTACAAATGTGCGACCAGCTATTGTGGGAAAACCGCTGGCAGGTGCTGGACCGCCAGGTGCTGTGGCTCCCGACCGGGCCCGAAGCGCTGTGGTGTGTGGCCCATCCCGCGGCAGAAATCAAAGCCCACTGTGCGGAGCTGGAGCAGACGCACCCGCTTGGCAGGCTGTGGGATCTGGATGTGATTTGCCCTGAAAACGGCCACGTTGGACGTCAGTCGCTGGGCTCCCATCTCAGACGCTGCCTGATTTGTGATGAACCGGCCCACGCCTGTTCCCGTTCGCGCAAACATCCTGTGGAGCAGGTGGTGGCGCGCGTGGAGAAGATGATCGATGACTGGTTTGCTCGCGACTAAACCGCGCCCGCTTGACGTCCCCGCGCTTGCCGCAGAGGCGCTGTGGCAGGAGCTGGCGCTGACACCGAAACCGGGGCTGGTGGACAGGCTCAATAACGGCTCCCATCGCGATATGGATCACGCGCTGTTTGTCCGCAGCATTATGGCGATTACGCCGTGGTTTTCGCGCTTTGCTGAGTTGGGTAACACGCATGCCGATAAACCCGCAGGCGAACAGTTACGGCTCCTCCGCCCGATGGGGATGGCCTGTGAGCAGGCGATGTATGCCGCGACGAACGGGGTGAACACGCACAAAGGGGGCATTTTTGCCCTTGGTTTACTCTGCTTCGCCGCCGGGCGTGTGAAAAATATCTCCGCAGAAAGCCTCTGTTGTGAGGTGAGTAACATCTGCCACGGGCTGGTTTCGCGGGAGCTGGCCGAACGCAGCGGGCAGGCGACGGCGGGGGAGCGGCAGTTCCGGCAGTACGGCTTAACCGGCGCGCGCGGCGAGGCGGAGAGTGGTTTTGCGACGGTGCGTAAAGCGCTGGCGCAGTGGAACGGACATTCACTTCACGGCCTGCTGTTACGCCTGATGGCAATCAATCAGGACAGCAATCTGGTGTCGCGCGGCGGCATTGAGGGGCTGGGCTACGTTCAGGACTATGCGCGGGAACTGCTGGCTGACGGCTGGGATGGTGAAGCGTTGCGTAGAATGGATAACGCATTAATTGAACGCAACCTGAGCCCGGGCGGCAGCGCGGATTTGCTGTCGGTGGGGTGGGTGCTTGCTGCAATAAAATAGCCGGGTGGCGGCTTCGCCTACCCGGCACAATAATCAATGCGCGACTGGCTGTGCGCCGTGCGGTTCGCGTACATGCTTGTACTGGAACAGCACGATAAACGCGAAGAACAGCACCAGCGAGTATGCGGCGAAGATAAGCCACACTGGCTGCCAGTCGGTAATGCCGTTGGTGGTATACATCTCAACCACTTTACCGCTCACCACACCGCCCAGGATACAGCCGAAGCCGTTGGTCATCATCAGGAACATACCCTGTGCGCTGGCGCGGATTTCAGGTTTCACCTCTTTTTCCACAAACACCGAACCGGAGATGTTGAAGAAGTCGAAGGCGCAGCCGTAAACAATCATCGACAGAACCAGCAGCACGGTGCCGAACGGGCTTGGGTCGCCGTAGGCGAACAGACCGAAGCGCAGCATCCACGCGGCAATACTGATCAGCATGACGTTCTTGATGCCGTAGCGGCTCAGGAAGAACGGGATGGTCAGGATGAACAGCGTCTCAGAGATCTGCGAGATGGACATCATTACCGAGGCATGTTCAACGATAAAGCTGCCTGAGAACAGCGGGTTATTATCGAAGCTGTGCAGGAAGGTATTGCCGAACATGTTGGTGATTTGCAGTTCCGCGCCCAGCAGCATGGAGAAGATAAAGAAGATCGCCATGCGTTTGTTTTTAAACAGCGCGAAGGCGTCCAGGCCAAGCATGGTGCTCCAGCTCTGGTTTTTCTGCTGGTTAGATACCGGAATATGCGGCAGCGTCAGGGTAAACAGTGCCAGCACCACGGAGAGCGCCGCACCGATGTAGAGCTGCATATGGCTCAGTTCAAAGCCCGCGAAGCTCACGCCCCACATTGCCATAATAAAACCGATGGTGCCCCAGATACGGATAGGCGGGAAGTCGGTCACGATATCCATATCGGCGGATTTCAGGCGGTAGTAGGAGATGGTGTTGATCAGCCCAAGCGTTGGCATGTAGGCCAGCGAGTTAAGCAGGATCACCATAAACATCGCCCCCGGCGTGGTGACCTGGGCTGCCATAAACAGCGTGCCCGCGCCCACCAGGTGGCAAAGCATGTATAGCCATTTCGCACTCAACCATTTATCCGCCACGATCCCCAGCAGCGTTGGCATAAAGACCGCCGCGATACCCAGCGAGCTGTAGACGGCACCGATTGACGCACCATCGAACTTGAGCGTCACAAACATATAGGAGCCGAGTGTAGTCAGCCAGCTACCCCACAGGCAGAACTGCAGAAACGACAATATTTTAAGCTGCAGCTTAAGGTTCATGTTACTTTCCTCACAAGTGAGCGGGAGATATGTTGTTATAGGAACATTCAGGGTTGTTATTTGATGCAATTCTATCAGTTGGCAACGATATGTTTTGTTACCTCCCGCAAAAAAATGCAATCCACATTAATTTGCAGTTTGGATTGTGATGCAAATAACATTTTCGTATGGGTGGGGTGAGATGGGGTAGGTGCGGCCTGATGCCCCCTCACCCTAACCCTCTCCCGCCGGGAGAGGGAACTTGAATACCCTCTCCCTTTGGGAGAGGGCAGGGCGAGGGGTGTTATTTTCTAGCGGCGACGGTAGTTCTTCTGCGCCGTATTCACCTTATACAGATAACGACGGGATTCCGCAGACGGGTGGCGGGTGGTGAGGGTGGCGTACACATCCCCCGGCGCCATGCTGTTGATGATATTTGCGGCCTGCACTTTGTCATTCGAGAAGACGCGTAGCACGCTGCCTGCACCGCCGTTGTACGCGGTAATGACCGCATAGCGACGTGAGGTTGGGTTATCAATCCCGCCCAGATAGACATTATTCAGCATCGCCAGATAGGCCGTACCGGTATCAATGTTGCTTTGCGGGTCAAACAGATAGCTACGGCTCGGCGTGCCGGATTTCCCCTGTGCGCGGAACACGTCTTTACCGGCGCTGTGCTGGACAACCTGCATCAGCCCCAGCGCGTCGGAACGGCTCACGGCGTACGGGTTAAAGGACGATTCGGTCTGCATGATCGCCAGGATCAGCGACTCATCCACGCCATATTTACGTGACGCCTGACGCACCATGCCCAGATACTTATGCGCACGCTTGTCGAGGTGGTTCGGCACCAGGTTAATCGTGACGCTATAAATCACTTTCAGTCCGTTGGTGCGGCTTTTCAGACGCGTTTGCAGCAGATAGTCGGCGAATTTCGTGGCGCGGCCTTCCCAGCGGATAGGCTGACCGGTCTGGTCCACGACCTGACCGTACAGGAACGGCTCTTTAGAAATGGTAATGTCGTCGGCGTCGGAGTAGAGATCGATAGATCCCGGATCGTCGCCCATCAGCAGGGTTTTGATAATGGCCTGCCGTAAATGCGCCGCTGGGTCAGTCCCCGCGATGGTTTCAACCGTGATCGTACCGTCATCGAAGTTGATGTGGCTACGGGTCTGGTAGGCGTCGGTGTACTTAACGTAATCCTTAGGTCCGGCGATAAGAACTTCGTTAAATCCCCATATGTTCTCGATGTTGTGGGCAAACTGCCCCATCAAAATATCAAAACCGTTGGTGTCCTTAACCCAGGCTTCGTTGTATTCATCGCCTTTTTTGGATGAACACGAGACAAGCAACGGCGCAACAAGGGCTAGCGCTAAAATTTTTTTCATCATTCCGGGAGTGCGTGTTGTGTTTGCTTGAACGGCGGGGTTTCCCCCGCGCGCTGTTATTTTTCCGGCGGCGTATAGCCTTCGATGTGCACGTCTTTACCTTCGAACAGGAAGTTCACCATCTCCTGCTCCAGCAGCTTGCGGTGTTCCGGGTTCATCATGCTGAGTTTTTTCTCGTTAATCAGCATGGTCTGTTTTTTCTGCCACTGTCCCCAGGCTTCTTTGGAGATCTCGTTATAAATGCGCTTACCCAGTTCGCCCGGATAGAGCTGGAAGTCCTGGCCTTCAGCGTCGCGCTGCAGGAAAGTACAAAAAATGGTTCTGGCCATACTCATTCCTCTTTTTTAGCCGATGCTAAACCATTGCACCGGCACGTAATTGTTGTAACAGGCGCTCCACGGGAGCCGCCAGCCCGACTGATGGCGGTTGCGCTAAGTTATACCAGAGAGCGGTGCCTTCATCCATGCACGAGGCGAAGGAGGACACGGGAAGCCACATCGGCACAATATCCAGATGGAAATGGCTGAAAGTGTGGCGAAACGCGGTCTGCTGCGTCAGGTTATCGGCAGCAATGCCGCGCTGTTTAAGCCAGGCCCGGAGCGTGGCCTCATCTTCAAACTGTGGGAAGCAGTATAGACCACCCCAGAGGCCGCTCGGCGGGCGCTGCGCCAGAAAGACCTCGTCCCCGTGCTGCATCAACAGCATGTAACCGGTGCGCTCCGGCAGCCTCTGCTTCGGCTTTTTACCGGGATACTGCGCCCAGGAATGATTTGCGTACGCCACGCACAGGTTATTGAGCGGGCAGAGCTCGCATTTTGGTTTCGAGCGGGTGCAGACCATCGCACCGAGATCCATCATCGCCTGGTTAAACCGCTCCACGCCCTTTGCCGGGGTCACCGCTTCGCTGATCTCCCACAGCCGCTTTTCGACCTCTTTTTTCCCCGGCCAGCCGTCAACCGCATAGCAACGTGCCAGCACGCGCTTCACGTTACCGTCAAGGATCGGGAAATGTTTGCCGAGGGACAGTGAGAGGATGGCACCCGCGGTGGATCGCCCAACGCCGGGTAAATCCGCCACCTCGTCGAAGGTTTCCGGGAATTTACCGTTGTGGCGCGTCGCGACCTGCTGCGCGGCTTTGTGCAGATTGCGCGCGCGGGCGTAGTAGCCAAGCCCTGTCCACAGGTGCAGCACCTCGTCTAACGGCGCGTTGGCCAGATCGGTTACCGTGGGAAAGCGCGCCATAAAACGCTCAAAGTAAGGGATCACCGTGGCAACCTGCGTTTGTTGCAACATCACTTCGGAGAGCCATACTTTGTAAGGCGTTTTTTCAATTTGCCAGGGCAGGGTTTTACGCCCGTATTTGTCGTACCAGTCCAGCACCTGGGCTGAAAATTGAGAGGCTTGCATGGTCATCGATTCGTATAATCAGGGACGCCGATTGCAGCACAGCGTCAATCTGCTGTAAACCGGATCTTTCCCATGCTTGCATAGAAGCCTTAACTTTGGATAATGCCCGTTTCCCGAACATTCTCACAAGCAGACAACTCTTTTATGAAAAACGACGTCATTTCACCGGAATTTGATGAAAACGGTCGCCCGCTGCGCCGTATTCGCAGCTTTGTCCGCCGTCAGGGTCGCCTGACAAAAGGGCAGCAACACGCGCTGGACAACTACTGGCCGGTGATGGGCGTTGAGTTCAGCGAGCAGCCGCTCGACTTTGCCGACCTGTTCGGTCGCGATGCGCCAGTGACCCTGGAGATCGGCTTTGGTATGGGCACCTCGCTGGTGACCATGGCGAAAGCCCGCCCGGAGCAGAACTTCCTCGGCATAGAAGTGCATTCTCCAGGCGTTGGCGCGTGTCTGGCCACCGCCCACGAAGAGGGGGTCGAGAACCTGCGCGTGATGTGTCACGACGCGGTAGAAGTGCTGCACAAAATGATTCCTGACAATTCTTTGAACATGGTTCAGCTCTTTTTCCCTGACCCGTGGCACAAAGCACGTCATAATAAGCGCCGTATCGTTCAGGCGCCGTTTGCTGAGCTGGTAAAAAGTAAGCTGAAACTGGGCGGTGTCTTCCATATGGCGACCGACTGGGAACCGTATGCGGAACATATGCTGGAAGTGATGTCGTCTCTGGACGGGTATAAAAACCAGTCAGAGAGCAACGACTATGTACCGCGTCCGGAATCGCGTCCGGTAACGAAATTTGAACAGCGTGGCCATCGTCTTGGTCACGGCGTATGGGACTTAATGTTCGAGAGGGTGAAATAATGGCAAAGAATCGTAGCCGTCGTCTGCGTAAAAAGATGCACATCGAAGAATTCCAGGAAGTGGGCTTCTCCGTTGCCTGGCGTTTCCCGGAAGGCACCAGCGTTGAGCAGATCGATCAGGACGTTGATGCGTTCATCAACGAGGTGATCGAGCCAAACAAGCTGGCCTTCGACGGTAGCGGCTATCTGGCGTGGGAAGGTCTTATCTGCACCCAGGAAGTGGGTAAATGCACCGAAGAACATCAGGCGCTGGTACGTAAATGGCTTGAAGACCACAAACTGGAAGATGTTCGCGTCAGCGAACTTTTCGACGTTTGGTGGGACTAATAAAGAAGTCAGGGGCCAGCATTAGCTGGCCCATTTTGTCTGAGGGAGTGTTAAAGATGCGCAAAACGTTGCTGGCTGTTGTCTTAATGGCAACCGGATTCACCGCCCATGCGGAGTATAAATGTAGCGTCACCCCGCGTGATGACGTGGTGTTAAGTCCGCAAACCGTTCAGGTTAAAGGTGAGAACGGCAATCTGGTCATCACGCCGCAGGGTGATGTCACGTTCAATGGCAAACAGTACAACCTGACCGCCGCGCAGCGTGAGCAGGCCAGAGACTACCAGGCCGATTTGCGTACCGCGCTGCCGTGGATTGACGAAGGCGCGCTGACCCGCGTTGAGAAAGGCCGCGTTGCGCTGGATAAGATCATTACCAAAGAGGTGGGTGAGAGCAGCAACATGCGCACCCGCCTGACGAAGCTCGACAAACAGCTGAAAGAGCAGATGAACCGGATTATCGAGCATCGTACCGACGGCCTGACGTTCCACTACAAAGCGATTGATCAGGTGCGTGCTGACGGCCAGCAGCTGGTGAATCAGGCCATGGGCGGCATCCTGCAGGACAGCATTAACGAGATGGGCGCCAAAGCGGTACTGAAAGGCGGCGGTAACCCGCTGCAGGGCGTGCTGGGTAGCCTGGGCGGTCTGCAGACCTCGATTCAGAACGAGTGGAAGAATCAGGAAGCCGATTTCCAGCAGTTCGGTAAAGACGTGTGTAAACGCGTGGTGTCGCTGGAAGATAGCAGGAAGGCGCTGGTGGGTACGTTGAAGTAATTAACTTCACCCCTCACCCTAACCCTCTCCCCAAGGGGGCGAGGGAATGGTTTGCTCCCTCTCCCTTTCAGGGAGAGGGCCGGGGTGAGGGTAGTAGCATTTGCAGGGTTTCCCGTATTTGTTCTAATACCGCCTCTTCGTTGTCCCAGAGTTCGTTATTCCAGAATCGAATGACATGCCAGCCTTTCTCGTTAAGCCAACGTGTCCTTTGACGATCGTATTCTTGCTTTTCGTCATGCTGCCCGCCATCTAACTCAACTGCCAAACGTGCTTTGCAGCATGCGAAATCCAGAATGTAGTGACCTACCGGATGTTGTCGACGAAATTTATAATTTTCGAAACGGCGGCTGCGAAGTAAATACCACAGTCGTCTCTCTTCCTTCGTCAGTTCGCGTCTGAGCTGTTTTGCATAAGAATATATAATTTCCATCCCCACACTCTGCCAGCCTTTCCCTTAGCTGGCAGAACGGGATGCACAATCCTGAATCAGCCTTCAGATTCTTCGGCGAGGAACAGCTCAAGAAGGGAGTTTAAGAACAGTTTGCCGTGCTCGGTGATCTGCCAGTATTCCTCACATTCCGTGAGATACCCCTGTGCCAGCGCCTCGTCAATTTGTGGGCGAATCACGGTTTCCGGCAACCCGGTATAAAGGGCAAACTCTTTACGCGGCGCGGCTTCCAGCAGGCGGAAGCGGTTCATAAAGAACTCAAACGGCTTATCCACCGCCTCGACATCGTGCTGACGTTCGAGATAACGACCTTCCATATACCCGCGCGGATGGCGCGTTTTTGCGGTACGCAGGATACGCCCGTCAGGGAACGTCACTTTACCGTGAGCGCCGCAGCCAATGCCCAGATAGTCGCCAAAGCGCCAGTAGTTCAGGTTGTGCTGGCACTGGTAGCCCGGCTTCGCATAGGCCGACGTTTCGTACTGCTGATAGCCTGCGGCGGTCAACAGTTGATGGCCCTGCTCAAAGATATCCCACAGCGCATCGTCATCCGGCAGCACCGGCGGACGAGAGCCAAACAGCGTATTGGGCTCGATGGTCAGCTGATACCACGAAAGATGCGGCGGGTTTAGGGCAATCGCCTGACGCAAATCGTCCAGCGCCTCTTCCAGCGACTGATCCGGCAGGCCGTGCATCAGGTCGAGGTTAAAACTGCGCAGACCCAGCCCAGTAGCCAGCTTTGCCGCCCGCTTCGCCTCTTCCGGGCCGTGAATACGCCCCAGTCGTTTTAACTTCGGCTCGCTAAAGCTCTGCACGCCGATGGAAATCCGGTTCACGCCCGCCCGCTGATACTCGACAAAACGGTCGGCCTCAACGGTACCGGGGTTGGCTTCCATCGTAATTTCAGCATCCGCTGCCAGATTCAGGCGCGCACGCACGCCGTCCAGCAGCGTCTGCATCGCCGGGCCTGACAGCAGGCTCGGCGTACCGCCACCAATAAAAATGGTCTTCACTTCACGTCCCTGTGCGTAAGGTACATCGGCATCCAGGTCGGCCAGCAGATGCGCAACGTAATCATCGTGCGGCACTTCACCTTTCAGCGCATGCGAGTTGAAATCGCAGTACGGACATTTCTGCACGCACCAGGGGATATGAATATAAAGACTCAGAGGCGGCAAATTAGCCATTACGCAGGGCTTCCAGTAACAGTTTCAGGGCGCGTCCTCGGTGGGAAATCGCGCTTTTCTCTTCGCGGGTCAGTTCCGCAGCGGTTTTGCCCTCAGTCGGGACAAAGAAAATCGGATCGTAGCCAAAGCCGCCGTTACCGGCTGCTTCACGGGTAATCACCCCCGGCCAGCTGCCGTGGCAGACGACAGGCGTGGGGTCTTCAGCGTGACGCATATAAACCAGCACGCAGTGGAACTGCGCGGTACGCTGTTCGTCTGGCACATCCTTCAGGGCGACAAGCAGCTTTTCCAGATTCTGCTGGTCGGTGGCGTCCACGCCTGAATAGCGGGCAGAGTAAATGCCCGGAGCACCGCCCAGAAAATCAACCGCCAGACCGGAATCATCGGCAATCGCGGGCAGGCCGGTGACCTGTGCGGCATGGCGTGCTTTGAGGATCGCGTTTTCGATAAACGTCAGGCCGGTCTCTTCGGCGGACTCCACGCCCAGCTCGGTCTGCGCCACCACATCCAGCCCAAAATCATTTAATAGCGAGGCCAGCTCGCGCACTTTACCGGCGTTGCCGGTAGCGAGAACAACTTTCTGCATCGTTTTATCCTGTTAAATCAGAGCCGCGACTTCCGTCGGGATGGATTGCGGATTAAGGATTTTTACCTGTTTATGCCGCCCAAGTTCACCCTTTTCTATGATGACCTGGCTTTTAGCAACGCGAAACTGTTTTGCCAGATATTTGGTCAGATGCGCATTTGCCTGGCCATCTACCGGTGGGGCGGTGATGGCGACTTTTAACTCGTCGCCATGCAGTCCAACAATATTGTCACGGCTGGCTTTCGGCTGAATATACAGCCGTAAAACCAGCCCATCAGCGCAGGTGCTTACTGCACTCATAGCGCCATCCACAGCCCCGGCAGCAGCATATCGCCCGTGGACTGTAACAGCTCGGCAATGCCCATATTAACGACATACAGCAGCAGAACCAGGATCATCGGGGAAAAGTCGATGCCGCCCATTGACGGGAGCAGGTTGCGGATAGGGCGCAGCAGCGGTTCCGCCAGCTGAATCAGTGCATATTCCACCGGGCTGCGGCCCTGGCTGACCCAACTCATGATGGCCATGACCAGCAGCACCCAGAAGATCAGCAGACCGATGGTTTTAATCAGGATCAGGACGGCAGCAATCCAGATGATCGGCTGGAAGGTGATGACCATAAACAGCACAATCGCTTTGATAACGCTCAGAATAAACGCTACCAGCAGAGATGCGCTGTCAATGGGGCCCATCGCCGGAATAATACGGCGCAGCGGCCCCACAACAGGTTGGGTGATTTTCACGACAAACTGCGAGAACGGGTTATAAAAATCACAGCGGGCCCACTGCATCCAGACGCGCAGCAAAAGCGCCATCGTATACAGCTCAATGACCGTTGAGAGCAGGAAAGTCAACGTCTTCATGGCGTTCCTCAGGTTTCCTTATTATTGGGTGTAGTCGCGCGCACCGAAAATTGCCGTGCCGATGCGCACCATAGTGCTGCCTGCCGCGATGGCGGCTTCCATATCATCCGACATGCCCAGAGAAAGCGTGTCTACCGTTTCGTAGCGCGCTTTAAGCGCCCCAAATGCTACAGCCATTTGCTGTGCCACGGCAAACTGCCTTTCATAACTTGACTCAGGCGCCGGGATTGCCATCAAACCGCGCAGGGTTAAGCGCGGCAGTGCGGCCACTTCAGCCGCCAGCGCATCCAGCTCGCTCAGCGCAATGCCGGACTTGCTGTTTTCATCACTGATGTTGATTTGAATCAGCACGTTAAGCGCGGGCATCTCCGCCGGGCGCTGATCGTTCAGACGTGTGGCAATGCGCAGACGGTCGATGGTATGGCACCAGTCAAAGTGCTCTGCCACCAGACGGCTTTTATTCGACTGCAGTGGGCCAATAAAGTGCCATTGCAGGCCGGTATTCCCCTGCTCCTGGAAGTAGCGAATTTTATCCACGCCTTCCTGCACGTAGTTTTCACCAAATGCACGCTGGCCTGCATCAATCGCTTCTGCGATGGCGCTCGCAGGCTTGGTTTTGCTCACTGCAAGTAACGTAATTTCTTCTGAAGCACGGCCGCAACGTGTTGCTGCGGCTGAGATTTTGTCCCGGACCTGTGCCAGGTTATGCGCAATGTTGTTCATTTTCCGAGGAGTAATGTATGGATGTGGAAGAAATTGTGGCCCTTAGTGTAAAGCATAATGTCTCCGATCTACACCTGTGCAGTGATTCGCCACCGCGCTGGCGCAGAGTAGGCCGCCTTGAACCGGCTCCCTTTCCCTCTCCCGATGTGGATGCGTTACTGAAAACGTGGCTCAACGATGAGCAGCAGGGGGCATGGTGGGCAAGCGGGCAGGTGGATTTTGCCGTGACCCTTACGGGAAACCAGCGCCTGCGCGCAAGCGCCTTTAAACAGATGAAGGGCAACTCCATCACGCTACGCCTGTTGCCCCGGGCCTGTCCGCAGCTCTCCGCCCTGGGGGTTCCCCGGGCTATCCCGGAACTCTTATCCCACGACAGCGGGCTGATACTGGTGACGGGGGCAACCGGCAGCGGCAAATCTACCACCCTTGCGGCAATGGTGGATTTTCTTAATCACCAGACGGATGGGCATATTCTGACGCTGGAAGATCCGGTGGAGTTTGTCTATCAGAGCGAACGTTGCCTGATTCAGCAGCGGGAGATCGGCCTGCACAGTCCCTCATTTGCCGAGGCGCTGCGCGCTGCGTTGCGTGAAGATCCGGATGTCATCCTGCTGGGAGAACTGCGCGACAGCGAAACGATCCGCCTGGCGCTGACGGCCGCTGAAACCGGGCATCTGGTGCTGGCGACGCTGCATACGCGCGGTGCCTCTCAGGCGATTGAACGGCTGGTCGATACGTTCCCGGCGCAGGAGAAAGACCCGGTGCGTAATCAGCTGGCCGGCAGCCTGCGGGCGGTGCTGGCGCAAAGACTGCTTCCCGACCTGCAGGGTGGGCGCGTCGCGCTGTATGAACTGCTGGTGAATACGCCAGCGGCAGCGAACCTTATCCGCGAAGGTAAAACGTGGCAGTTGCCCGGGATTATTCAAACCGGTCAGCAGGCGGGGATGCAGAACTTTGACCAAAGCCTGGCAGAGCGACGGGCGCAGGGGCGGTTGTAAGCCCCGGCGCTCAGTAACCCTGTTCGAAATAGCTTTCGAGGATAATGACGGCAGAAGCCGAATCGACGCTGCCTTTGTTGAGTGCGCGGAAACCCCCGTGCTCAAACAGGCCGGCACGCGCTTCGACGGTACTCAATCGTTCGTCGTGGAGTTTCACGGAAACGCCAAAGCGACCGTGGATTTTATTGGCAAACTTACGCGCGCGGGCGGTAAGCGGCTGTTCAGTGCCATCCATGTTCAGCGGCAGACCGACAATCACATCGTCTGGCTGCCACTCTTTGAGCAGACGCTCAATGAGGTTCCAGTCTGGTGTGCCGTCGTTCGCCTTAAGGGCCGTGAGCGGGCGAGCGGTGCCGGTGATACGCTGGCCGACGGCGACGCCAATGCTTTTCGTGCCAAAGTCGAAGGCCAGAAGTGTGCCGCTCATTACGCGTGCCCCGCTACGCCTGGCATGGTCAGAATATCAATGCCAATCAGTTTCGCCGCATCACGCCAGCGATCGGCGATAGGGGTTTTAAACAGGATATTCATATCCGCAGGTGCGGTGAGCCAGGCGTTATCCAGGATCTCCTGTTCAAGCTGACCCTTCTCCCAGGAGGCGTAACCCAGTGCCACCAGCACTTCGGAAGGCTGCTCTGCGGTGCCCAGCGTTTCCAGCACATCGCGGGAGGTGGTGATTACCGTGTTGTCAGAGATACGAATACTGGAAGAGAAAATGGGCGGCGTATGCAGGATAAACCCGCGATCCTCTGCAAGGGGGCCACCCAGCATTACCGGTTTATCAAGACGGATTTCCGGCAGGCGCGCTTCAGCTGTAATTTTCAGCTTTTCCAGAATCCCTTCAACCTGCAGGTTTTCCAGCGGTTTGTTGATGATAATGCCCATCGCGCCGTCTTCATTGTATTCACAAATATAAACCACGGAGCGGCGGAAAATCGGGTCCTGGAGAGCAGGCATGGCAATAAGAAAGTGATGCTGTAAATTCATTGTCAGAGGTACTGTTTCCTGGTTTAAAAAGCGACAGCCCCAGTATGCGGACAAACCGGGGTGCTGTCACTAATAGTATTGGTAAGTTATTTCTGGAGACGTTTTTCGATGGCGTCCATCAGCATTCCGGTGATCGAGACCGGGAATTCCGCTTCAATTTCACGAATGCAGGTCGGGCTGGTAACGTTCACTTCGGTCAGACGATCGCCAATGATATCCAGGCCAACAAAGATCAGGCCTTTGGCTTTCAGCGTTGGGCCGACGCGGCGGGCAATTTCCCAGTCGCTTTCGGTTAACGGACGCGGTTCGCCACGGCCACCGGCCGCCAGATTGCCACGGGTTTCGCCCCCCTGCGGGATACGTGCCAGGCAGTAAGGCACGGGTTCGCCATCCACGATCAGGACGCGTTTATCGCCGTCTTTAATCGCGGGCAGATAGTTCTGTGCCATGCAGTAACGCGTACCCAGTTCGGTCAGCGTTTCGGCAATCACGCCGATATTCGGGTCGCCTTCTTTTACGCGGAAAATAGACGCACCGCCCATACCGTCCAACGGCTTCATGATGATATCACCGTGCTTCTGCCAGAATGCCTTAAGCTGTGTTTTGCTGCGGGTCACCAGCGTTTCCGGCGTCAGATCGGAGAACCAGGCGGTGTAGAGCTTCTCGTTGCAGTCGCGCAGGCTCTGCGGTTTATTAACGATAAGCGTCCCTTTTTCTTCTGCGCGCTCAAGGATATAGGTGCAGTAGATATATTCGGTGTCGAACGGAGGATCTTTACGCATCAGGATGACGTTGAGATCGGCGAGCGCAATATCCTGCTCGCTGCCGAATTCGTACCATTTGTCGTAATTCTGCTCGACGTTAACGATGCGGGTGCGTGCGCGGGCTTCACCGTTGATCAGATAAAGATCGTTCATCTCCATATAGTGGAGCTCATAGCCGCGTCGCTGCGCTTCCAGCAGCATGGCGAAGCTGGAATCTTTCTTGATGTTAATGTTTGCGATGGGGTCCATCACGATGCCGAGCTTGATCATGTTCTTCTCCGTTAATGGGTCAACCCAGATCGCCAAACCGCACCTGTAGCGCGGTGATGGCTGTGAGTGCCGTTGTCTCAGTGCGCAGAACGCGAGGTCCCAACAGAATATCAGTAAACTGGTAACGCGCCGTCATGGCAATTTCATCTGCCGACAGGCCGCCTTCCGGGCCAATCAGCAGGCGTACACGCTCAACGGGCAGCGGCAACGTATTGATGCTGGCGCTGGCGCGCGGATGGAGATTGAGCTTGAGCCCGCTCTCCTCTTCTGCACACCAGTCTTCCAGGTCCATCGCCGGGCGGATCTCCGGAATACGGTTGCGGCCACTCTGTTCGCAGGCAGCAATGGCAATTTTCTGCCACTGCTGGATCTTCTTGTTCAGACGTTCCGCGTCCAGTTTAACGCCGCAGCGCTCAGAAAAAAGTGGCGTAATGAGGCTTACACCCAGTTCAATGGATTTCTGAATGGTGAACTCCATCTTTTCCCCGCGCGACATCACCTGGCCCAGATGAATGTGCAGCGGCGATTCACGGTCATTGATTTCGCCGCGCAGCACATTGACGTGCACGCTTTTTTTATCCGCCCGCGTAATTTCCGCGTCGAAAACCTGGTTGGAGCCGTCAAACAGCTGAATCGCCTGGCCTGGCCCCATGCGCAGCACGCGGCCAACGTGGTTGGCGGCATCGTCAGACAGGGCGATTTCGCGGCCAGCGGTAATCAGTTCAGGGTGATAGATGCGAGGAATACGCATAGTCAAAAATTCCATGTGTCATGCTGTGTAAGCGAATTGCCGCTAGTGTAGGTTAGCTCTTTTGCGCCTGGCAAGCCCGCTGGACGTAAGGGTTATGATTCCCCTGGACCCTGGCGATGCGTTCGTCGCGCTGACATTCCCACTCGGTGACCGGGTATTGTTTATTCCAGGCGTTAAACAGTTGGGTTTGCTGGCGGGAAAGGTTGAGGTTGTAACGATCGCGCATATAGAAGTACGTGCGGGCAATGCTGCCGCGTGCCCGGGCGGGTGGCTCAGCGACTTTCTCTTTAAAATCAACCTTCATACCGCACTGGCCGTACTGACCTTCGCCACCGTTCCACTGGCTGTACATAAAGTTGCCGCGATCGCCATTGACTTCGCCAACCGCCGGCTGCAGGTTGTGCATATCGCTTTCCATCTGACGATAGACCGGATCTTTGGCGCAGTTTTTACGTCCGCCATCCTGCCAGCACTGGCGCTGATGGCCAAACTGCCATGCCGGAACCACATGCTCCCACTCGATGCGGCTGGCGCGGTTTTCGTTTTTACGCACCTTATAGCCGCAGGATCCAAGGTCAACGATCCCTTTTTTACCCTGCCAGTTAATTTTGCAACCACAGTAGAAATCGCCCGGCACGTCAGCGTTGACCTTCACGCCTGCCGCTTTGGCCTGGGAAAAACTGTTGATACCGTCGGCCAGAGCCTGGCCGGAGAGGGCCGTTGTCAAAAAGGCAACCGCGAGAGAGAAATTACGGGACATCTTACACTCCGTGTCAAAACGAGCCCGCAACGTAGCGAAAGTTGTTCCGGTATGCAATCAGCCAGATCAGGAAAGTTCCTGAAAGTTCAGTTGGTTATTCTGCGACCAGTGGCTCGCCGCACTTCACGCAGCGGTAGGTTGCCTCGCCGCGTACCACACGATTATGGCGACGAACGGTGAGCTGATGCTGCTGGCACTGGCAGCGGTAGGGGAAGGTATTACGGCGTACCGATTCCAGTTCAAACTGATGAGTACGGCGTGCCGGAACGCCGAGTACCGCCTCCATCATCCATTTCCACTCTTTGCCGTGCGGAGCCACGCGGCCGAAGTGTTTCCATACCAGAAGGTGTGCCAGTTCGTGCGGTACCACCTCCTCGATAAACGCCTGCTGGTTTTCCATCATCAGAACCGGGTTCAGGCGGATCTCATAGGATTCCAGCCAGGCGGTACCCGCCGCGGTTCCTCGCTGCTGGTAGACGAGTTTCGGCTCCGGATAATTACGGCCGAGCTTCAGGTTGGCCTGGGCGAGTTTTTCCCGCAGGCTGCGCATAACGGCTTGCTGAATGGCGATGGGGAGACGGGGTGCTTTCATAGGGGCAGAGCATAAAGCGCGAAGCGGGGAGGCGCAAGAGGCGCCTCCCGCAAGAGGATTAGTCGTGTGCGCCAATTTCGCGCAGCGGACGACCTTTCATCAGATTACGTTCAATGTGTTCCAGTGAAACGTGTTTGGTTTCAGGAACCAGCCAGACGGTGAGAACAATAAAGAACAGGTTCAGACCGGCGTAGACCCAGAAGGTGTTCGCATTGCCCAGCGTGTTGAGCATGGTGAGGAACGTGGCACCGACGATCATGTTGGCAATCCAGTTGGTCGCGGTAGAGCAGGTGATACCGAAATCACGCCCTTTCAACGGCTGGATTTCAGAGCACAGCACCCAAATCAGCGGACCGGCACTCATTGCAAACCCGACAATAAACATCAGCAGCATACCTACCGCCAGGTACTGCGCGGTTGGAGAGTGAATGCCCATATGCATCATGGTACCGAGAATCCCCATACCGGCGGCCATCACCAGGAAGCCCAGGGTCAGCGTTGGCTTACGTCCCCAGCGGTCGACCAGACCGATGGCGATGAAAGTCGCCAGCACGTTGGTTAGCCCCACGATCACGGTGCCCCACATCTGCTCGGTGGTATTGGTATAACCCGCCAGTTCAAAGATTTTTGGCGCGTAATACATGATGACGTTCATCCCGGTGAACTGCTGCATTACCTGTAACAGCACGCCAAGGAACACCGCGCGGCGGAAGTTGCTGTTCTCTTTGAACAGCGCCCAGCCAGACTGTTTCACCTTCAGGCTTTCGCGGATCTCTTCCAGCTCGTTCTTCGCCTCTGCGCTGGTATCTCGCAGGCGTAAGAGTACCCGTTCAGCATCGTGGAAGCGGCGTTTGGCGGCAAACCAGCGCGGGCTGTCCGGCAGGAAGAAGACGCCAATCAGCAGCAGAACGGCTGGAATGATGATCACGCCCAGCATCCAGCGCCATGCGCCGCTGTAGCTGAACGCGGTATCGGACAGGTAAGCGCCCAGAATACCGATGGTGATCATCAGCTGGTACATCGAAATCATACTGCCGCGAATTTTCTCCGGCGCGATTTCTGACAGGTAAAGCGGCGCGGTATAAGACGCGACGCCCACGGCCAGCCCCAACAGCACGCGGGAAAGAATAAGCACTTCAACATTAGGGGCGGCGGCAGAGAAGAGGGAACCGGCAACGAAGAGGATCGCGCCAATCATCAGGCTCTTTTTACGTCCCAGCTTGAAAGAGAGCCAGCCGCTGCCGACGGCACCAACGGCAGCGCCAAACATCATGGAACTGACCACCCATTCCTGGGTGTGTGCGTTAATCTGGAATTCGTCTGCGATGAAGGGAAGAGCGCCGGCAATCACGCCGATATCCAGGCCAAAGAGTAATCCTGCCAGGGCGGCAAGGAAGCAGACGAAGAAAGTCATCGCCTTGTTGGACGTACGCCCCTGTTTATTATTGTCAGGCATTATGCCCTCCAGTTGGGTTATCAGTTTTATCGATGTTAAGGGTAGGTGAGCGCCCCGTAAAAATATGTGAGACAAATCACAATGGTGTAATCGGTTACACTAAGCTGCAACCGTAAAAATAATTAAAGCTTTGAAAATATAGAGGTAAATTAATTGATGTGCATCGCGTTTGTTTGAATTTCAGACTTAACTGAAAGGAAATGTAACAGCAGAAGAAAGGCGATCATGCAAAGAGAATATTCTGAAAGTGGGGTATAGAAAGTGAGGTGTAAGCGGTTCCAAACATTGCCGCCACCCGACATAAAAAAGGCCAGCATACTTGAGTATACAGTTAATAGGGTGTTTATTGATTGTAACTTGAAAATAATTATTACATATCAATGTGTTGGCCTGCATCTTAAGAGTACACACTGTGTATATCGGTGTGTACGATTTTCTTCCTAAAGATTTCAAAGGTGGCGGCCATGCTGCCTCATACACCTTACTATTGTGTCTTAATAATGTAACTATTCACATTTAAACTAAATGAATATCATTAGTATTAGGCGACAATAACTCAGTCCGGAGTGTTGTCTAATAATGATTTTTTATATGCATACTACCTTCATATTTTCTGTTCTATTGCTCGCAGTTATTCATCACATTTATTCAGCTCCCATGCGTAAAATGCACTCAGGTCCTTAAACAGGCATCCCTCGTCTGCTAATCAGTTGATATTGATATGAAGTGTTTCTACAGATACTCCAGGCGCTGAGATGTAAAGGACTCGCAGGATCTGCATTTTTATCTTGTCGGCTGTT
>NZ_JAMJFW010000149.1:0-688 GCF_023544405.1 Enterobacter cloacae complex sp. OE43NF | reverse complement strand
TGGCAATCATTTAAGGTTTGGTATTGGACATTTTGTTACCCTCAACCATTTGCCAGATCCGACACTTTGAAGAAGGTTTAAAAGAATGTGTGCGGTACTGCTACCTTTTTTAAGCTGTCCAAAACTTAGGCGGGTGCCTAAGCTCACAATACCACCTAAGAAATAAAATGCAATAGCAGCCAATAAGCCCGTTGGTGGTAAGACAACGCGCGGAGCCGTTAGGCGACAACATCAGGGATATGTCAGACAGTGAAGTTTATCAGGATGACCATGTACCCAAAGGGAGCGAGGCCGAACCGCTGGCAGAGCTTGCATGTGGTGTGCAAGTACCTTGCTCCGCTGCACTTCGCAAGGAGCGTTACCACCATAAACCTGTTTATTCCCTGCAACGTCATCAGCGACGTGTGGCATATGGGAGCATCGGCAAAAAATGCGCTTCACTGTAAGGTTATGAGAAGTGCGATCCGTCGCTGCCTGGTGTAGGCTTTGCGTTCATTGTTGGGCTATCGCGGTAAGAACTTGAAACCACCGCCGACGATTGGCTACACTCTCATTTCACCGAGTAACCATTCGTGACAAGTGTCAAAGTAGTGAACTATGGTAGAACGCCTAAGCATGTTAGTAAGCACTACTGCGTAACATGCTGAAAGAACCGGAGATTTTCCGAACGGTTCCACCTGGGGAGATT
>NZ_JAMJFW010000148.1:0-768 GCF_023544405.1 Enterobacter cloacae complex sp. OE43NF | reverse complement strand
GGTAATGGTCCCAACTTATTGATAGTGTTTTATGTTCAGATAATGCCCGATGACTTTATCATGCAGCTCCACCGATTTTGAGAACGACAGCGACTTCCGTCCCAGCCGTGCCAGATGCTGCCTCAGATTCAGGTTATGCCGCTCAATTCGCTGCGTATATCGCTTGCTGATTACGTGCAGCTTTCCCTTCAGGCGGGATTCATACAGCGGCCAGCCATCCGTCATCCATATCACCACGTCAAAGGGTGACAGCAGGCTCATAAGACGCCCCAGCGTCGCCATAGTGCGTTCACCGAATACGTGCGCAACAACCGTCTTCCGGAGCCTGTCATACGCGTAAAACAGCCAGCGCTGGCGCGATTTAGCCCCGACGTAGCCCCACTGTTCGTCCATTTCCGCGCAGACGATGACGTCACTGCCCGGCTGTATGCGCGAGGTTACCGACTGCGGCCTGAGTTTTTTAAGTGACGTAAAATCGTGTTGAGGCCAACGCCCATAATGCGGGCGGTTGCCCGGCATCCAACGCCATTCATGGCCATATCAATGATTTTCTGGTGAGTACCGGGTTGAGAGGCGGTGTATGTGAACTGTAATTGCCATGTTTTACGGCAGTGAGAGCAGAGATAGCGCTGATGTCCGGCAGTACTTTTACCGTTACGCACCACCCCGTCAGTAGCTGAACAGGAGGGACAGCTGATAGAAACAGAAGCCACTGGAGCACCTCAAAAACACCATCATACACTAAATCAGTAAGTTGGCAGCATCACC
>NZ_JAMJFW010000147.1:0-772 GCF_023544405.1 Enterobacter cloacae complex sp. OE43NF | reverse complement strand
TCCATCCGGCATGCAATCACAGGTGCTGTTTGTGGCTGACCGTTTCGCGGTAATGGCGCAGGCTGGTGGGGCGGTGTCGTTGCCGTTCGTAATCCAGAACGGACAGACCTTCATCCGGGATACGTTCATCCAGGACGGTACCATCAGCAATGCCAAAATCGGCAGCTATATCCAATCTTCAACCTGGGATGGCACCGGTAATGTTGGCTGGCATATTAATAAATCGGGTTACGCTGTATTTAATAACGTCACTATCCGTGGAACAGTATATGCAACAAATGGAAGCTTTAAGGGTAGTGTTGAGGCCACGACTTTTGTCGGTGATATAGCGAATATTGGAGTTGGAGCAGACGTTGTCGTTTCAGGCGCTACAACAGCTACCAGAGCGATAACATTCACAGACTCCTCTAATTCCTCGCTTGCGAAATCCGCCCTTCTCGAAGGTCTGATTTATGTGTCATCGCTTACCGGAACAACGGTCGTTAACATCACGCTCAATATCAATGGGAATATACGTGACCTTGGAAATATTAACGTACCGTCAGGGAATACTGGGATGTGGATATCGGTAAGGCATGCATTGAGAAACATCACCGCAAATACAGTTACGGGAACCATTACAGTCACAGGAAGCGGAACAGCAAGTAAGTCAATTACATCACCGACGTTAACCATTACCCGAGGTACCGGGTCGTTCTCATAATCCAATTAGACATTCAACACGATTAATAACCCGTCACTTTTGGCGGGTTTTTTATTGCCTGGAGAAAAC
>NZ_JAMJFW010000146.1:0-798 GCF_023544405.1 Enterobacter cloacae complex sp. OE43NF | reverse complement strand
CTGGGCCGGGCACTCCGGTCAGGGCTATACGGACGGTGCATTACGAATTATGGATTCTGAAATCTATGATTTCACCCATCAAAATTCCAATATCATTGTTTCTAATCTTTCTGAAGCATACCGTTCCACGACCTGGGTTTCGGATCTCAATAAATCCGTAACGCATGTGGGATCAACATTTATTATTGGTACCGAAACAAATGATTTATTACAAGGAGGGAAGGGTAACGATTATCTCTGCGGTGGTGGGGGAGATGACAGTTTTAAAGATCACAGCGGCTACAACGTTATTTATGGCGGCGCAGGGACTAACACCTACGTAACGGAATGTCATATTGCCGATTTTACGTTTAGCCACGATGCAGAAGGGACGCTGTACTTTAAATATTCCACCGGCGATATTACACGGGCGGAAGATATCCATTACGTTAACGCAGACCACACCTTGTTCAGCCTGTTTGGTATTAACATCAACCAGAACGCGACATGGCAGGTCACGGATTATGGCTTAGAAGGTGACAGTGGCTCAATCGCGTATGCGAAAAGCTATTATGCCGATACAGAGAACAGCTTCACTATCTCGACCGCCAGTAATGACAGCTGGTTCTATTCAGGAGCCAATGACAGTGAGATCAGCGTAAACGGGAACAATAACAATGTGGTTTCCGGGTATGCCGACGACGCCATCCACCTTAACGGCAGCGAAAACACGCTTCTCTTCTACGGTGATTTTGGTCATGACACGGTCTATAACCTCTCCGCCAGCGACAGCCTGATCTTTATGGCTAACCAGAACAT
>NZ_JAMJFW010000145.1:0-846 GCF_023544405.1 Enterobacter cloacae complex sp. OE43NF | reverse complement strand
TGAGTGGCTTAATTATATGATTCTAAAGCTAAAATTTGGTGGCCCCTGCTGGACTTGAACCAGCGACCAAGCGATTATGAGTCGCCTGCTCTAACCACTGAGCTAAGGGGCCGTGGCGGTGGATTATAATGTAACTCCCCGCAGCAATCCAGCCATTCACACCCGCCTGCTGTTTTTATAAACAACGCATAATCAATCCTTTATACTTCCATGATGATGTATCAATCGGGAGTAAATATGATCAACGATATTCTGGCCCCGGGGCTACGGGTGGTGTTCTGCGGGATCAACCCCGGTAAATCCTCGGCGCATACCGGTTTTCACTTTGCTCATCCGGGGAACCGCTTCTGGAAAGTGATCTACCAGGCCGGGTTTACCGACCGGTTACTCAAGCCTGAAGAGGAGCAGCATCTGCTGGATACGCGCTGCGGGATCACCATGCTGGTGGAGCGACCAACCGTGCAGGCGAGCGAAGTCAACCTGCATGAGCTGCGCACTGGCGGGCGGGAACTGATTAAGAAGATCGAAGACTACCAGCCTGCCGCGCTGGCGATTCTGGGGAAACAGGCCTATGAGCAGGCGTTCAGCCAGCGCGGGGTGAAATGGGGTAAACAGGCCATCACCATCGGCGTGACGCAGGTATGGGTGCTGCCAAACCCGAGCGGACTTAACAGGGCAACGCTGGATAAACTGGTGGAAGCTTACAGGGAGCTCGACGAGGCGCTGGTGGTGCGGGGGCTTTAGGGGGCTCTGCGGCCTGATGCCTCGTCCTGGCCCTCTCTCACAGGGCTGAGGGTTCCCCAGTATTTTTTTACCGAAAGCGACGAATGTTGTTTCAGGAAAATT
>NZ_JAMJFW010000144.1:0-932 GCF_023544405.1 Enterobacter cloacae complex sp. OE43NF | reverse complement strand
CCTTCACGGATTGCGAAACGCAGACCGTCGTCCATCGCGATTGGGTGGATCAGAGTCACAACCATCTTGATGTTGTCGCCTGGCATTACCATCTCTACGCCTTCTGGCAGTTCGATGGTACCGGTCACGTCAGTTGTACGGAAGTAGAACTGTGGACGGTAGCCTTTGAAGAACGGAGTATGACGGCCGCCTTCGTCTTTGGACAGGATGTACACTTCAGATTCGAACTTGGTGTGTGGCTTGATTGAGCCTGGCTTCGCCAGAACCTGACCACGTTCGATTTCTTCACGTTTGATACCACGCAGCAGAACACCAACGTTCTCACCAGCACGGCCTTCGTCCAGCAGTTTGCGGAACATTTCAACGCCAGTACAGGTAGACTTCGCAGTCTCTTTGATACCAACGATTTCAACTTCTTCACCAACTTTGATGATACCGCGCTCTACACGACCGGTAACAACGGTACCACGACCGGAGATGGAGAATACGTCTTCGATTGGCAGCAGGAATGGCTTATCAATCGCACGCTCTGGTTCTGGGATGTAAGAATCCAGGTAGCCAGCCAGTTCGATGATTTTCGCTTCCCACTCTGCGTCGCCTTCCAGCGCTTTCAGAGCAGAACCACGAACGATTGGGGTATCGTCGCCTGGGAAATCGTACTGAGACAGCAGTTCACGAACTTCCATCTCTACCAGTTCCAGCAGCTCTTCGTCATCAACCATGTCGCATTTGTTCAGGAACACGATGATGTAAGGAACGCCTACCTGACGACCCAGCAGGATGTGCTCACGAGTCTGAGGCATTGGGCCGTCAGTCGCAGCTACTACCAGGATCGCGCCGTCCATCTGCGCAGCACCGGTGATCATGTTTTTAACATAGTCGGCGTGGCCTGGGCAGTCTACGTGTGCGTAGTGGCGAGTCGGGGTGTCATA
>NZ_JAMJFW010000143.1:0-970 GCF_023544405.1 Enterobacter cloacae complex sp. OE43NF | reverse complement strand
TGTGGGCGACAAGCAGGGGCCGGTAGGTCCAGGCGACACCACCGACGATCAGTCCCCGACCCTGAGCGGCGAAGCCGAGCCGGGCAGCGTGGTGGACATCTACGATAACGACGAGAAGATCGGTTCCGTCATCGTTGATGACGAAGGTAAATGGTCCTATACGCCAGATAAGCCTCTGGCTAAAGGCGATCATGAGATCACCACTACCGTGACCGATCCGTCTGGCAACACCAGTGAACCGTCTCCGGGGATCTCCTTCACCGTCGACCCGGATCCAAACCAGGTGACCGTGGGTGAAGTGGTGGATGATCAGGGGCCGATCGTGGGCAACCTGAAGCCAGGCACCGTGACCGATGACGCACGTCCTGAACTGAGCGGTAAAGGTAAGCCAGGCAGCACCGTGACCATCATGGATGGCGACGATGTACTGGGCTCCACCGTGGTGGATCCGGACGGCAACTGGACCTTCACTCCTGAACAGGATCTGGCCGATGGCGATCACAGCCTGACCGTGATTTCCAAAGACCCGGCCGGAAACGACGTGACCTCTCCGTCCTTTGATATCTCTGTCGATACCGTGGCACCGGAAAAACCGGTTATTGGTGTTGCGACTGATGACGTCGGCTCCAGCCGTGGCGATCTGAGCAACGGTAGCACCACCGATGATGCGAACCCAACCTTTAAAGGTTCCGCAGAGCCGGGCAGCCGTGTCGATATCTATGATAACGGGGAGCTGATTGGTTCTACCATGGTGGACGAAAATGGCGGCTGGCAATTTACGCCAACCACCGCGCTGCCAGAGGGTGAGCACCATATCACCACCACCGCAACGGATGAAGCGGGCAACACCGGTCCGGAATCAGATGATTTTGTACTGATCACCGACTACACCGCGCCTGACGCGAGCAAAGTGGCGATCACCGAAGTCTATGACGACGTGAACACCGCAGGCGTGATTGCCTCCGGCGGG
>NZ_JAMJFW010000142.1:0-998 GCF_023544405.1 Enterobacter cloacae complex sp. OE43NF | reverse complement strand
CACAGCCTTGTTTGTCTTTGATAGCGTGGTGAGTTTGCGCTTCTCGCTGAACTGGAGAATGTATTGATCCCGCATCCTCAAGAGGGAAGGGCAACTCATTACAGGGGCGCTTAATGGCTCCGGTGCTGCATGTGCATACGTACCAACTTGACGTAGTTCATTGAGGATTTGCTCTACCTTCGAGCCTCGATCACGCTGTGGCTTTATCAGGTTACGAATCTTAAACCACTCCAGAGCAACCGCATCACGAAAGAGACGGGCTTCGCGCACATCGCGTGTGCCTGTGCTCTTCACATAGTTATGTCTTCCTCCGAACAGATGACGCATGTACTTTGGTATGGCGATCCTCACCAGATAGTTTCCGCATGGATCTAAAACTAAGTAACGATCTCGCTTGTAAATCATGTTCACCCCAGCTATTTTGTCAGGGCTTTTGCACATGATTTTGAATAGTGTGAAATGTCGAAGTCTTTACCTGTTTTTCCAGTTGATTCAAAGGATTACAGGAGCTTGTAAGACAAGCGAACGACCGTAGAAATACGTGCCGGTTCGAGTCCGGCCTTCGGCACCATTAACACTTCTTTTGACGTTTCCTGAAGTCTACAAATCCAGAAAAAATCCTTAAAAACAAGCAATTTACCGTATTTCATGGTCTTTGTTGGTCTCTTGTGGTCTACCCTCTTTTGGGGGCATAATCGGGGGCATGTCAATTCGATCAGGATTTGTGCCCCCAAAATGAAACTCAATGCTCGCCAGATAGAGACCGCAAAGCCGAAAGAGAAAGCCTATAAAATGGCTGATGGAGGCGGCTTGTATCTTGAAGTCTCCCCAAAAGGTTCCAAGTATTGGCGCATGAAATATCGCCGCCCATCTGACAAAAAGGAAGATCGGCTCGCTTTTGGTGTATACCCGACGATCACTTTGGCTGAGGCTCGGGGTAAGCGTGATGCAGCAAAGAAATTGTTGTCTCAGGGCATTGACCCCAAAGCTGAGCAAAA
>NZ_JAMJFW010000141.1:0-1140 GCF_023544405.1 Enterobacter cloacae complex sp. OE43NF | reverse complement strand
AGCTAACGCCTGGCGAACATCAGTAATACCCGCTTCATTCTGTGCAGTTTTCGCCTCTAGACGAGTAACATCCGTGACGCGCGCTTCCGTCTCAGTAGCGATCACCTCCCGGAGCTGTTCGAAGGTCGCAGAGTTAGCGCCCTGCTGGGCTGTCTGCCGCACGACAACATCAGCAATAGCAAGCGCGTTGCCGATGATTGCTTCTGCTGTCTGCTTATTCGATCCAACCGCCGCTGCAAGACCGTTTGCATTCTCTTTGATTGCATCAGCCAGTTCTGCCAGTTTTCCGCTGCTGTCCACCGCGTTCTCGATTAAGTCTTTGAACGTATCAGTCTCTTTAATCTCCTCCAGTATTGCATTGGTGATATCACTGAAGTCGTCCGTTGGTTTTCCAGAAGCCTCTACAAATCCTGAAACGCCAAATGCATTACGAGTTCGAACATAAACGTAATAAACATGGTCAAACTTAAGTTTTTGGATGGTCCACTGATTGCCACGGCCAAGGAATTGAGCTTTATTCTCAATGTCGTCGGACAATGGAATCGGAGTCTCACCTGCGTACCAAAATTCAAAAGAAGTATCAGATGTGGCAGTAACAGACATGACCGGAACTAAAGTGGCCTGAAGTGGGCCAGGTATCCACTGAACCGAGTTCGGGGGCTTAGGCGCTCCGATAATCAGGCTTACCTGAGTCTCAGCGCCTTTCATCCCGTTTTCATTGCGCCCACGAACGCCGAGCGTGTAGCTACCGGCAGCAAGGCCGTAAAACTCATACCGGAACTGGTCAGTTTCGTACTGAGATACCAGCTTCCCATCAGCACTGTAGATGTACAGCTCAAACACCAGCTTTTTAGTAGTGGTTGCCGTCTCCCACGTTGCTGTAACCTGGACGGTCTCGGTGTTTGTGTTCAGGATTCGCAGGTTTTCCACGTTAGGCACGCGGTAGCCGTTCAGCGTATCGCTGGGAACTTCAAACACTGCACCCTCGTCAACGATGGCCTGTTTGTTGGGGTCGTGCAATGAGGCCGTTATGCTGTATACGGAGTTGTTTTCCGTTTCGGCAACGCTCAGTATCCGGAAAAGGCGAATCGCAACGCTTGCGGTTGAAATGGCAAATACAGTTCCCGCCCTCACCCATTC
>NZ_JAMJFW010000140.1:0-1150 GCF_023544405.1 Enterobacter cloacae complex sp. OE43NF | reverse complement strand
TAGGGAAGGTGCGAACAAGTCCCTGATATGAGATCATGTTTGTCATCTGGAGCCATGGAACAGGGTTCATCATGAGTCATCAACTTACCTTCGCCGACAGTGAATTCAGCAGTAAGCGCCGTCAGACCAGAAAAGAGATTTTCTTGTCCCGCATGGAGCAGATTCTGCCATGGCAAAACATGGTGGAAGTCATCGAGCCGTTTTACCCCAAGGCTGGTAATGGCCGGCGACCTTATCCGCTGGAAACCATGCTACGCATTCACTGCATGCAGCATTGGTACAACCTGAGCGATGGCGCGATGGAAGATGCTCTGTACGAAATCGCCTCCATGCGTCTGTTTGCCCGATTATCCCTGGATAGCGCCTTGCCGGACCGCACCACCATCATGAATTTCCGCCACCTGCTGGAGCAGCATCAACTGGCCCGCCAATTGTTCAAGACCATCAGTCGCTGGCTGGCCGAAGCAGGCGTCATGATGACTCAAGGCACCTTGGTCGATGCCACCATCATTGAGGCACCCAGCTCGACCAAGAACAAAGAGCAGCAACGCGATCCGGAGATGCATCAGACCAAGAAAGGCAATCAGTGGCACTTTGGCATGAAGGCCCACATTGGTGTCGATGCCAAGAGTGGCCTGACCCACAGCCTGGTCACCACCGCGGCCAACGAGCATGACCTCAATCAGCTGGGTAATCTGCTTCATGGAGAGGAGCAATTTGTCTCAGCCGATGCCGGCTACCAAGGAGCGCCACAGCGCGAGGAGCTGGCCGAGGTGGATGTGGACTGGCTGATCGCCGAGCGTCCCGGCAAGGTAAAAACCTTGAAGCAGCATCCGCGCAAGAACAAAACGGCCATCAACATCGAATACATGAAAGCCAGCATCCGTGCCAGGGTGGAGCACCCGTTTCGCATCATCAAGCGGCAGTTCGGCTTCGTGAAAGCCAGATACAAGGGGCTGCTGAAAAACGATAACCAACTGGCGATGTTATTCACCCTGGCCAACCTGTTTCGGGTGGACCAAATGATACGTCAGTGGGAGAGATCTCAGTAAAAACCGGAAATAACGCCAGAAATGGTGGAAAAAATAGCCTAAATAGGCTGATTCGATGTGTTTGCGGGAAAAAAATCGGCCCAGATCCGCGAAATTTT